>CANGZT010000069.1 GCA_947458955.1 Flavobacteriia bacterium
ACTCCAGCAAGTGGTTCTAATCCTTGGACCTTGACTAGAACAGACATAACCTCTTTTTCTCCATTCAGTCCTGACGAAGGTAGTGCTTTACCTATTCGATTAACACTTTTTGAAGCTAAACAAAAGCATCAGCAAGTGCAATTGAATTGGATAACTGATTCAGAGATCAATAACGATTTTTTCACAATAGAAAGATCGAATGATGGAAAAGAATTTTTTGAAATAGGTAGAAAAAAAGGTGCTGGTAACAGTTCTGTCAGATTGTATTATTCTTCTATTGACGAACAACCTTTGAAGGGAACTTCTTATTACCGATTAAAACAGACAGATATAGATGGTAAATATGCATATTCTCAGATTGAATCAGTTACATTCAATGAGAAAACATTAATAAATGGACTTAAAATTTATCCAAATCCTTCTCAGGGGAATGATGTATACGTTGAATTATCCAGTGATTTAAAACAAAAAGTCACCTGTGTATTACTAAATTCAATTGGTCAAGAAAAAGCAATAGCTTCATTTGATTTAGAAAGAGGATTAAACAAAATTGAACTAAAGTATTCTATGTTTTCAGCTGGTCTTTATGTACTTGAAATAAGCACTTCAGATGGTACTGTTCAACATTTTCAGTTGAAGTTAGGAGAGTAGTCTAGATTTCGACAAGCTCAATCTGACTCAATCGACAAGTTTTAACAAATCGACAGTTTATTTATTTTTCATCGATTAGTCTTATGTCTAGTGTCTATTGTCTAATGTCTTTTATCTAGCAGTCTTTCGTCTAAAGTAGATATTTCTTCAAATTCGTTCTAACGATTTGCAAGGTGCTGATTACTTTCAGGATTCGCTCCGCTGTTGTTGCATGTAAAAATTCTTCTTCGTCAATTTGATTTAAGTAATCGATATCGTTTATTATTTCTGTTATTCGAAAGGTATGAATGTTCGGTTTGATTTTATGAATTGTTTTTTTGAAATCATGAAATAAGTTGTTTCTCGTTTGAATTTCAAGGTTTTCGATAGTTTCTGGAATAGCGTCAAAAAACAGCAATATGATTTCGTTAAAGAGATTTTTGTCCTCGTATGTTATTTTTCTTAATTGGCTTAAGTCAAAGGGAATCTTATCGTGGTCTTGTTCTAGGATAGTTGATAAGATTTGCAAGAAATTAGTTTCATCGTAAGGTTTAAATATACATTCATTGATACCAAAACTTTCATAATTTTCTTTAGAAAAATGAAGCGCATTTGCTGTTAATCCCACAATAGGAATGGATAAATTGAGTTCGTTTCTAATTTTTTTACTTGCCTCAAAACCGTCCATGATTGGCATTTGAATATCCATCAAGATTATATCAATTTCTGCAAAATGATCCTTTAGAAAAATTAAAGCTTCTAAACCATTTTCACATTCTGAAATTTTACATTGGTATTTTCGAAGTGAAGATTTAGTAACTAATCGATTGATAGGATTGTCTTCAACAATTAGAATGTTTTTACGAAATAATACAGAGGTGTCAATCAGGTTTTTTTCGATGGTTTTGCCTGACTCAACCCTTTGAAAAGGAATCGTTATTTCGAAGGTAGTTCCTTTATTTTTTTTGCTTTTGACAATAATTCTACCACCTAATTTTTCTACTAATTCTTTGGTGATTGACATCCCCAGACCGGTACCTTGATTTTTTATCTTTTCTACGGTACCTTCTTGCGTGAATTTGTCAAATAATTTCGGAATAAATTCTTCTGTCATTCCTATGCCTGTATCAGATATTGTGAAGCTCAAACAGTTTTTATTTTTATCTGTATTTTCCTTACAATTTTTAATGTTTAACGAAATCTCACCCTTGTTAGTAAATTTGACTGCGTTATGTAATATATTGATTAATATTTGTTTAAGACATGTTTCATCCGTGTATAAATCTGAGTTGATATCACTTTCAGTATTCACTTTAAAAGTTAATCCTTTTTCAGTAGCTTGTGGTTGAATGATTGAAGTTACTTGAGTAATGGTTTGGTTCAGATTGATTTCTTGAATATTTAGATTGAAATTACCGTCATTTATTTTAGAAATATCAAGAACATTATTAATAATTGAAGATAGAAATTTCCCTGAAGCACGTAAATGTTTTATAATTTCTTGAACTTCCTCAGGTAGATCATGTTTTGTTAATTCTCTGGAAAGCCCTAGTATACCATTCAGTGGGGTTCTTATTTCATGGCTCATATTAGCAATGAACTCATCTTTAAATGATAAGATTTCCTCCGCTTGTACTTTAGATGCAAGCAAAGCATTTCTTGCAATAATTTGTTCTTCAATATCACGTGAGGCAGCTACAATATACTCTTTACCATCGTTTGAAATAATAGAAACGATTAACTCTACTTGAATATCTTTTTTAGAGCCAACATGGTAATTTGTAGATTCAATAATTACTGTACCCTTTTCTCGAACAACTTCAATGTGTTGCTTCCAATTGATGGGGTCTTTAAACAATGGTTCAAAATCAGAAACATGATAATTCTGCACTTCGTTTGGAGGAATGCCTAATCGTTCACTTACAACTTGGTTGATGTAGATCATTTTTCCATCCATATCAGCGACTTGAATACCATCTTTTGTGTTTAATAATATGTTTTCAAGTAATTTAGACTTTGAGTTTTGTACCTTCTCTAAGTTGTTTTTTTCTTTAAGAAGAATACTTTCTAATTTGAGATTGAGAAGTAATAGAATTAATTCAATGCTACTTTCATCACTCGTTTTCATATCTGAAATAGCGATTTCAAGTCCATTCTTCAAACTATAGTAATTTATATTTGATTTTTCTTTTCGAATTATGCTTGAAATCAATTTGTTGTTCAAAGTTGTTTTCTCTGAATTATTATAGGCGCAGATCATGGTTTCTTGCTTGAAGACGATGACCCCAATTGACAAAAAATGATCGATAAGTTCTTTACAAATAAAATCAATGACTTTATTTTGATTGTTAAACGTATCGATTTTTGAATAAATGTTTTTAAATAGAGTAGGGTTGACAGTCATATATTATTTTAAATGAATTTTACCTTCGTTGATGTATCTGTAAACAGTTGTTTTTCCAATTCCTAGATCTTGGGCAGTTTTCAAAACGTTTTGATTGTTTCTTTGAAGGAAGTGTTCAATTATTTTTATGTTATATTCTTCTAGCGTTAAATGTTGACCTAAAATGTTTTCTAATAAATTCACTTCATTAAGTTGCAAGTCTTGAACTTCTATGATGCTTGTATCGCTCATCACATAAGCTGTTTCAGTAATCGCTTTTAATTCGCGAACATTACCTGGGAAGCGGTATTTTGTTAGTGCTTTTTTAGCTTCTTCGCTGAAGGTTTTTGCATCTAATTTATTAGATTTCGCATAGCTTGAAATAAAATGATTAGCAAGCAAGAGAATGTCATTTCCTCTTTTTCGTAGAGGAGGTAGTTCAATTTTCATACCCATTAATCGGTAATATAAATCTTCTCTAAAACGCCCTTCCTTTACTTCTTGAAGTAAATTCTTGTGGGATGCAGTTATAATTCTAAAGTTTAATTTTATTGTTTTATTAGAACCTAGTCTATTAATTTCCATTTCTTGAATAGCTCGAAGAAGTTTTGCCTGCATTGCAGGGTCCATTTCACTAATTTCATCTAAGAATAGGGTTCCACCATTAGCTTCTTCTAATTTGCCCGGTTTTGAGGTTAAGGCTCCCGTAAAAGCACCTTTTTCATAGCCGAATAATTCACTTTCTATCAATTCTTTTGGGAATGCAGCAACATTTAGAGCAACATAAGGTTTAGTTTTTCTGAGTGAATTAAAATGTATAGCTTTGGCTACTAGTTCTTTTCCTGTACCTGTTTCTCCATAAATTTCTATTGGAATATTATTTGTTACAGTTTTTTCCATTAATCTGAAAACCTCTCTCATCTCGTTACTAACCCCTTTTATGTTTTCAGAGAAATTAATTTTATCAGAAACAACATTTCTAAGGTTATTTAATTCATTGTTCAGCTCGATCGTTTTAATGGCGTTATTGACGGATAACCACAAGCGATCTAGAGCAAAATCATCTTTAAGTATATAATCATAAACCCCTGTTTTAAGAATATTTACAACCATATCGACTTTATCTTGAGAAGAAAGAACAATGACTAAACAGTGAGGTAATTTTTCTTTGAAAGTGTTAACAACCTCTAAACCTCCCAAATCGGGAAGGTTTAAATCCAATATTAATATGTTAGGTTTTTTGTAGGTGTTTTGTAATAAGCTGGTTGCGTCAGAATACGATTCTAAATCAATGTCATCGTTCATTGAAATGCGATGTTGAATTAATCTACGATAGATTGAATCATCTTCAACTGAAAAAACTTTATATAGTTTGGTTTTCAACTTCGTATTCTTTTGTTAAATGCAAAATACAAAAAAAAGAAGAATAATTAATACAAATTTTATGTTTTGTTATCATTTTATTTCATATCGATTGGACTTTGTTATTTGTTTTAGGGAATCATTCCCAAAAAAGGAATGTTGATAAACTCAATAAATTGTTTATTAGTATTTTATGTTTTTGGTATGCTTTTTTATAAATTTATTTTAACTAATCTATAATAACAATGACAGAATTACAAAAAGACACATTAGTTCAGTTAGTTGAAACTGGAATGAAAGTTTCAGATAAATTCTTCACAAACTATACGAACGTTGATGTTAAATCGTTAAGAAAGAACCAAGTTAATAATTTAAAGTGGTTTACTAAAATGCAAAGAACTTGGATTGAAAACTCTAAAAATCTGATGCATCCATTGGTTGTTGAAAGAGCTTTAGATTTCAATGATGTTTGGGATCGTATTTATAATGTTTGGGAAGAAAAATAAGATTATGTAGTTGAGGGTGTGCTTATTTGGTGCACCCTTATTCTTTTTTTATGGAAATCATTGAAGTTAATTCTAAAATTTCAGATCTACTTTTTTCAGTAGATGAAACGCCAGGTATCAGGTATTGTTTATTTCGTAAAGAAAATGGCGAGTTAATTGGTGCTGATGATTTGTTTAATCAATCTGGAAAATTTGCATTAATGAAGAGTTTGGTTAATAAAAACACTTACCATGTTTGTCTTTATCACAGAAGTAATGGAGATGTCGTTAGGAGGTTAAAGCTATTGAAAAAGAAACAAGAAGTTAAGTTACTTACGAGATTTAAAAATAAATGGACCGCTTTTTATTATCGAACTTTATTTTCTAATTCGGTAGTGCAGTTTGCAAGTTATAATGATTACTCAAACACGGTTGAAATTTCTTTTGCTAATGGAAAGAAAATAAAGATTAGCCTTAATGGTTTAGGCTAAATCTATTCTTCATAATTTATTTCAGCATTTTTAACCGTTCCAATAATTTTGAACTCTGTTCTTCGATTACGTTGACGCTCCTCTGGGGTAACATTGGTTGTCAAGGGTTTTGATTCACCATACCCCCTAGCTAGCATTCTTTCTTTGGGAATACCCTTTTCAACTAAATGTTTAACAACACTTTCAGCTCTTTGTTGTGATAATTTCATGTTGAATTCATTTGATCCTACATCATCAGTATGCGAGCCTATCTCAATGATAAGTTGAGGATTATCTTTTAATAACGGAACCAATTCTTTGTCTAAGCTAGTTTTTGATTCTGGTCTTAATTCAGCTTTACCACTTTCATAATAAATATTTGTGATTACAATTGCTTCCTTTGGGATTTTTTTAACGGCTAAATCTAAGGTTAGTGTGTCTGGTTTTACCACAGAAACAGTTGAAAGCTCCATTCTTTTGGTGAAATAACTGTTTTTTTCAACAATCACCTTGTAGTTGTTCCCTTTCTCTAACTGAAAAGTATATACACCTTTATTGTCTGTGGTGGTTGATTTTATCAAATGTTCTGACCCATCTTTTTGAATTTTATAAAGGGAAACAGGGGTATTTGATAGAAAACCAGTTTTTTTATTCGTACTATCACTCGATACTTCTGTTACTTCACCTTTAACAACTAAAGGTACAAATTCTGGTTCTTTGAATTCATAAATATCGTCACAACAGGTTTCATTTAAAAGATTTGTTCCTCCTTTTCTGTTCGATACAAAAAAACCATTTTTAGCCCCTTCTTTTTTTCCTTTTGCGTAATAGAGGTCATCTGCACTTGAATTATAAGGAGCTCCTAAGTTCTCGGGAACACTCCATGCTTTGATTTCTCCGATTGTTTGAAAAATATCTAATTCACCAAGTCCTGGAAAGCCATCAGAGCTAAAATATAACGTTCGATTATTAATGTCGTAAGTTGGTGTAATTTCATCCCCAACTGTATTGATGATCGGTCCAGCATTTCTGGGTGCTTTGTATATTTTCTTTTTCGCATCAAAATACGTATACCAAATATCCATTCCGCCTTTACCTCCAGGTCGATCACTTACAAAATAAACCACTTCTTCATTTTTTTTACTGTCAATTCCGACAGTAGGCATGGTTGAAGTGAATTCTTCCGAGTTTACTAAATTTCCAAGATCTATAGGTTTTTGCCAAGTATTATTTTCTTTATTACTTACCATTAACCTGCAAATCATTTTACCTTTTCCATTTGGTGAACATTTAGAATAATAAAATTTATTTCCGTCTAAAGAAAAAGTTCCATTTCCAACATTTGCTTCCGGATCATTAAATTGAGCCTCAAATTCTTTTCCGCCTTTCCATTTATCTTTGACTTTTTCAGCAACATAAAATCTACGTAAGGGAGTTTTTTCATTTTTATCCTTATCATAAAGTTTTAGATTATCTTCATTAATTGAAGCATATAGCAAGGTCATGGTATCAATCAAAATGGGTGATAATTCTATGTGTGCTTTATTGATAGAGTTATCCAGATGATTAATAATTGTATTGTTTTTGTTTTGTGCCAATTCGATTGCAGCATCACACCCTTGAATCTCAATTCCAGCAAGTTTCTTTAGTTGTTTTATATTTTCTAAAGTTTTAGCTCCTTTGTTAGCTAAGAATTTTGTGTATTCTTGTTTTGCTTCATTATATTTTTCATTTGCTTTGAGCATACGAGCATAGTAAAATTGAGCATCAGGAAATTTTAAAGCAGCGTTGATATAGACTTCTTTGTAGGTGTTTTCTGCTTTTTGATAATCTCTAGCTTTTCTATATAAATCTGCTAATTCAAGTTTTAAATCATATCGGTTTGGCTTTTCCTTTAAATAATCTTCATAATAAGTAATCGCTGCATAGGTGTCTCCAAAACGAACAGCATTTTTTGCCATTCTTTTTAGTTGGAATGTTTTAAGTGTATCTGTTTGTATAGGCGATTGTGCTTTAACAACACTTAGTAGACTGAATAGTAGTATGATGGTCGAAAAAAGTTTCATAGCTCTCAGCAAGTTTGAGTGGGTATGGATAATTCCTTATTTTTGTTAAGACCTTAAAGATAAAAAGTTATGCGCATATATGATGTAATTTCTTACTTAGAAAATAAGTTTCCATTGTCAAGTCAGGCTGATTTTGATAATTGTGGAGTTCAAATAGGAGATGTTTCAAAAGAGTTAAAAGGAATATTAATAACATTAGATTGTACCGAAGAAATAATAGAAGAAGCAATCGAAATGGGCGCAAATTTAATTATTGCTCACCATCCGGTAATCTTTAAGCCTATAAAATCAATTACGGGAAAGAATTATGTGGAAAGAATTCTTTTGAAGGCAATAGAAAATAGAATTGTTATTTATGCCATACATACAAATTTAGATCATCATTTAGCTGGAGTTAATGCAGAAATAGCTAGAAGGATTGGAATTGAAAACCCACAAATCTTGCTACCAAGTGAAAATACTTTATTTAAGTTAGCGGTATATGTTCCTGAACACGCCAAAGAAAAAGTATTGAATTCTATGTTTTCGGCTGGTGCTGGTGAAATTGGGAATTACTCAAATTGTAGTTTTTCTTCATTCGGAACAGGTACTTTTCAACCGAAAGATGGTGCAAACCCTTTTGTTGGTGAAATTGGGATTCTTGAAGAGCAACAAGAGTTAAAAATAGAGGTGTTAGTTACAAAACATAATATGACTAAAGTCTTACATGCTATGTACGATGCACATCCTTATGAAGAGGTTGCACATGATATTATTTCGTTAGAAAATGAAAATCAATATGAAGGTACGGGTATGATCGGTGAGTTAGCATCTGCAATGGATGAGCTTACTTTTTTAGCTAGATTAAAACAGCAGTTTCATTGCGGAGTGATTAGACATACTAAATTGTTAGGAAAAACGATAAAAACAGTAGCTTTTTGTGGAGGATCTGGAAGCTTTCTTTTAAAAAATGCAATTCAGAAAAAAGCTGATATTTACATAACTGGAGATTTTAAATATCATGAGTTTTTTGATGCTGAAGATAAAATAATTGTGGCTGACATTGGGCATTACGAATCAGAGCAATTTACATCTGAGTTAATTTATGCTTTTTTGATTGAAAAATTTGTTAACTTTGCGATTCGTGTAACGAAAGTGAATACAAACCCAATAAATTATTTCTAAAAATGGCTGGAACAGCAACAAAAAAAGAAGTAACAGTAGCAGAAAAATTAGATGCTCTTTACCAACTACAAAAAATTGATTCTGAGATAGATAGAATTCGCACTGTGCGTGGTGAATTACCTTTGGAAGTTCAGGATTTAGAAGATGAATTGCTAGGTTTAGAGACACGCCTTAACAAACTTCAAGATGAGGTTAAAGAAATTGAACAAGACATACTAGATCGTAAAAATGCAACGAAGGATGCAGAAGTTGCAATCGCTAAGTATAAAGAACAACAAAATAATGTAAGAAATAATCGTGAATATGAATCTTTGGAAAAAGAAATTGAGTTCCAAGGTTTAGAAATTAAATTACACGAAAAAAGATCTAAAGAAGCTAAATTTACTTTAACTAACAAAGTGGAAATCCTAGATCAAACTAAGGCTAAATATGAATTAAGAAAGTCAGATTTAGATTCTAAAAAAGCAGAGTTAGACGAAATTATTGCTGAAACTCAAAAAGAGGAGGATGCTTTACAAACTAAGTCTGACGCAGCTAAAAAAAATATTGAAGAAAGATTGTTGACTGCATATACAAGATTGAGAACAAATGCTAAAAATGGTTTAGCGGTAGTTCCTGTGGACAGAGATTCTTGTGGAGGTTGTTTTAATAAAATCCCACCTCAACGTCAATTAGATATTCAATCTAAAAGAAAAATTATAGTTTGTGAACATTGTGGTAGGGTATTAGTTCCAAGTGAATTTTAATCTTACCAAACTGCATAAAAAAAGCTATCAAATTTTGATAGCTTTTTTTATTTTAAAAAGTTTCGTTAAATCTCAAATGATACAATAAACTCTGCTTCAAATAAACTTTCAACAAGTTTACTATGATTGACAGCTGAACCTTGAACAGAAA
>CANGZT010000070.1 GCA_947458955.1 Flavobacteriia bacterium
AATAAATTCTTTCTCATGACCATTAGTCGCTCTCACTTTTTCCATGAAAGCATCAATCTGAGCTTGGTATTTACTTGACATTCTATGTGAATTTAAAATTAAACTAGGGGCAAATGTATAAATTTTAAAACAATGGAATCAAGGAATAATTAAAAAATATATTAATTTTTAAAAAAAAGAATTTCACGAAATTGACTTCACAAAATTTTGAATCATTTTCTTACCTTCCTGCGTCATAATAGACTCAGGGTGAAATTGAACACCATAGATAGGTAAGGTTTTATGTTCCATAGACATTAACACCTTATTCTCTGAAAAAGAAGTTTCAATAAAAGGAGAGTCTAAACCTAAATTTATTTTCCAACTGTGATAAAGACCAACTGGAGTTTCTGTATTAACCTCTTTGAAAATCACGCCTGGATAGGAAATCAAAATCTTTTCAGAAAGTCCATGTTTTACCTCTTGTTGATTTTCCAAGGTAGCACCAAAATATGCTGCCAATGCCTGCATGCCTAAGCACACACCCAACATGGGTTTTTGAAGGTGAAATTTTTCAATTACCAACATCAAATCATTAGATTCAATAGGCAATCCAGGACCTGGGGATAAAACTATCGCGTCCGTTTTTTTTAATAAATCCCAATCGACAACATCATTTTTCATCACCGTTAAATCTACATCTAATTCCTCCAAATAATGAACTAAATTGTAGGTAAAGGAATCGTAGTTGTCAATTAGAGTGATGTGCATTTCAAGATTATTTCATAAACTTGTACAAAGTTAGTTAAACACCATTAATATTATAAGTTATGAAACAAACTTTCAGAATTCCAGGAGCTCCTGCTCCAATTGGTCCATACAGCCCAGCTGTACTTAAAAACGATACACTCTATGTTAGCGGTCAGATACCAACAAATCCGGTGACAGGTGAATTAACACTAGATACCATTGAAGCATCCACAAAACAAATCATGGATAACATTGGATTATTACTAAACGAAGCAGGAATGAATTATTCAAATATCGTAAAAGTGACTATCTTCTTGACCAACCTTGATGATTTCGTGGCTGTTAATGGAGTTTATGGATCTTATTTTGAAATCAATCCTCCTGCGCGCGAAACCGTTCAGGTAAGTCGACTACCGATGAATGTTCCAATTGAAATATCTTGTATTGCTGTAAAGTAAGACATTAGACTCAAAGACATTAGACAAAAGACTAAAAGAGTTTAGACAAAAGACTGTTAAATAGTAATTTTATTATTAAGCATTAAACATTCATTTGACATATCGATTATTATTGTAAACTATAACGTTGCTTATTTTCTCGAGCAATGTTTGAATTCGGTTTACAAAGCGTTGAATTCGGTGAATGGGGAGGTTTTTGTCGTGGACAATAATTCAGTGGATAATTCGGTTGAAATGATTCGCAGAAAATTTCCAAAAACACTAATTATTGAAAACAAAGTAAATGTCGGTTTCTCCAAAGCAAACAATCAAGGAATAGAAGCATCTAATGGCAAATACGTTTTACTTTTAAATCCAGACACAGTCATAGAGGAAGACACCCTGAGCAAGGTGATTTCTTTTATGGATTCAACTCCTGACGCTGGAGGATTAGGAGTTCATATGGTAGATGGTAGCGGTGCTTTTTTACCAGAATCTAAGAGAGGTCTACCTACTCCATCGGTTGCTTTTTATAAAATTTTTGGTCTAAGTAACCTTTTTCCAAAATCTAAAAAATTCGGGAAATACCACCTTGGTTATTTACCCGAATTTGAAACAAATGAAGTTGAAATACTGAGTGGTGCCTTCATGCTAATGCGGAAAGAAACCCTCGATAAAGTAGGGCTTTTGGACGAAACATTTTTCATGTACGGAGAAGACATTGATTTATCTTACCGCATCCTACTTGGTGGTTACAAAAACTATTATTTTGCAAATACAAACATTATTCATTATAAAGGTGAAAGCACAAAAAAAAGTTCGGTAAATTATGTTTTTGTGTTTTATCGTGCTATGGTCATTTTCGCACAAAAACATTTTTCAAAAAACAACGCAAAACTATTCTCCATTTTAATCAATGTGGCCATTTACCTCCGCGCGAGTTTAGCTATTATGGTTCGTTTTTTGAAAAAATCTTTTTTACCTGTATTTGACTTTGCGAGTATTTCTTTAATCTTATATCTACTGAGTTTACTATGGAAAAATAAAGGAATTATCTTTCCAATAGATTTAATCAAATTTGCATTTCCTGCATACACCTTGACTTGGTTAACCTCGCTGGTTTATGCTGGACTTTATGATTACCCAACAAAAATTGCAAACATTTTCAAAGGAACTTTATTTGGCACACTAATCATTCTTGTTATTTATGGTTTACTCCCTAAAGAATTCCAATTTTCAAGATTATTTATAGTAGCAGGAACCTTAACTACAATTAGTTTTATTGTCAGTACGCGGTTTTTATTTTCAAAATTAATCAGCAAAAAATTCAGTTTGAATGGAGAAAAACCGAAATCATTTGCATTAGTAGGTTCCTCTAATGAAACGAGTCGGGTTGCAAAAATTTTAAATCAATCCGATCAAGTTATTCAAAAAATTGTACTTGTTTCACCAAACACTGATAAAAAAGAAAATGAAATAGGAATCATCGATCAACTCGATCAAATTCAACTTATTCATAAAATCGATGAAATTATTTTTTGCGCAAAAGATGTTAGTTCTCAACAAATAATATCTTGGATGAATAAACTAGCTAATTCTAAAGTTCTTTTCAAGATTGCTCAACCTGACACAAGCTTCTTAATAGGTAGCAACTCTTCTGACGCTAATGGAGAATATTATACTATTGACAATCAAAAAATATCACAAAGAGATGCTGTTAGAAACAAACGAACTTTTGATATCTTGATGGCCCTATTTTTAATTCTTTTTTCACCTTTTATCTTATTTAAATTCAAAAACAAGAAGCGTCTATTTAAAAATTTATTTGCCTGCTTTATAGGAACAAAAACATTCGTAGGATATAGTAAAGAAATCAATGAAGAGAAAGTTCAACTGCCAAATTTAAAAACAGGTATTTTATTTCCTACTGATAATAAAAAAAATCAAGGAAACCCACTTACGAAAACCAATCTTTTATACGCTAAAAATTATTCCATTCGGACAGATCTCGAAATCATAGTCAGTAATTGGAAACGTTTAGACCGAAACTGAAAGCTACACATTTGTAGTTATTAAAATAGTTTTTGATTAATTTTTGATTTACTTTTGTTAATCTAAGTTTAAAGCTATTTTCGAGAATGAAAAACATACGTAACTTTTGTATTATTGCACACATTGACCATGGTAAAAGTACCTTGGCAGATAGATTATTACAAACTACTGGAACGATCTCAGATCGTGAGATGCAAGCGCAAGCTTTAGACGACATGGACTTAGAAAGAGAGCGTGGTATCACTATCAAAAGTCACGCTATCCAAATGAACTATAAATTTCAAGGGGAGGATTATGTTCTAAATCTTATCGATACTCCAGGACACGTTGACTTTTCATACGAAGTATCTCGTTCAATCGCTGCATGCGAGGGAGCGCTTTTAATCGTAGATGCTTCTCAAGGCATTGAAGCTCAAACAATTTCAAACCTATACTTAGCTTTAGAACATGATTTAGAAATTATTCCTGTTTTAAATAAGATGGACTTACCTGGTGCAATGCCGGAAGAGGTAAGTGATCAAATTATTGACTTAATTGGTTGTGATAAGGACGATATCATTCCTGCTTCTGGTAAAACTGGCTTAGGTGTTGAAAAAATATTAGAAGCTGTAATAAACAGAATAAACCCTCCAAAAGGGGATGAGAGTGCTCCATTACAAGCGATGATTTTTGACTCTGTTTTTAATCCTTTTAGGGGAATTATCGCTTACTACCGTATCATGAATGGCACAATCAAAAAAGGAGACAAAGTAAAGTTCTTCAATACAGGTAGAGTGTACAATGCGGATGAAGTAGGTGTTTTGAAAATGGACCTTTCACCCAAAAATGAAGTGAAAGCGGGAGATGTAGGTTACATTATTTCTGGAATTAAACAAGCGAATGAAGTAAAAGTAGGTGATACTATTACCACTGCTGCAAATCCTTGTGAAACTTCCATCAAAGGTTTTGAAGATGTAAAACCAATGGTTTTCGCAGGCATATACCCTGTTGAGACTGATGATTACGAAGAATTACGCTATTCAATGGAAAAACTCCAATTGAATGATTCTTCATTGGTTTTTGAACCTGAATCATCTGCAGCACTTGGATTTGGTTTTCGATGTGGATTCTTAGGAATGCTTCACATGGAAATCATTCAAGAAAGATTAGAGCGTGAATTTAACATGACGGTAATTACTACAGTTCCAAACGTGTCTTATTTCACCTATTTGACAAAAGATCCTGAAAAAGCAATTATTGTTAATAACCCATCAGAATTGCCAGACCCTTCAGCTATGGCAAGTATTGAAGAACCGTATATCAAAGCACAAGTGATCACCAAATCAGATTATGTTGGTCAAGTAATGAGTTTGTGTATTGAAAAACGTGGAGAATTAAAGAATCAGGTTTATTTAACACAAGATCGTGTTGAATTATCTTTTGAAATGCCTCTAGCTGAAATTGTTTTTGATTTTTACGATCGTTTAAAAACGATATCAAGAGGCTATGCTTCATTTGACTACCACCCAATTGGATACAAAAAATCAGATTTGATTAAATTGGATATCATGCTTAATGCAGAACCAATCGATGCCTTATCAGCATTAGTTCATAGAAGTAATGCTTACGATTTAGGCAAGAAAATCTGTATTAAACTAAAAGAATTAATCCCAAGACAGCAATTTGAAATTCCGATTCAAGCAGCTATTGGAGCCAAAATTATTGCACGTGAAACCATCAAAGCGTTGCGTAAAGATGTAACTGCTAAATGTTATGGTGGAGACATTTCACGTAAACGTAAACTTCTTGAAAAACAAAAAGAAGGTAAAAAACGTATGCGTCAAGTAGGTCGTGTAGAGGTTCCTCAAGAAGCATTTTTAGCCGTATTGAAATTGAACGATTAACAATGATTAATCCGTTTGACGACAACTATTTTATGAAACAGGCTTATCAGGAAGCTCAAAAAGCTTTTGCTTTAGGTGAGGTTCCTGTAGGTGCTGTTGTCGTAGCTAACAATCAAATAATCGCTAGAGCACACAACCAAACGGAACAATTAAACGATGTAACAGCTCATGCTGAAATGCTTAGCATAACGGCTGCTGCTAATTTTTTAGGCGCAAAATATTTACATGGATGTACACTATACATCACCCTGGAACCTTGTTGTATGTGCGCAGGTGCATTATATTGGTCTCAAATTGATAAAATTGTCTACGGAGCGCGTGACAAAAAACGCGGAGCTTGTAGTCACACTCCTTCCCTATTCCACCCAAAAACACTAATCACCAACGGGATTATGGAAGAAGAATGTAGTAATCTTCTCACTACATTTTTCCAAAACAAACGCTAATCAATAAATTGGGTAAAACAACCCAAATAATCTGTTGTTTCCTTTTCTAATTTTCAGTCTGTAATCATAAATCGAAAAAGTATCTTTTAATGATTTCCAGACATACGTTTTCAAAACAATGTTGGGATTCTTAAAATAATTTTCGTGTAGTTGAACCGATAAATGAACCGCTCTTCTTCCATTGATAACATTACTTTTTAAAGAATCAAAAGGTGTGCTTCGCCAATCCAAAACACTATCTCCCAACTGAATTGCGCTCACTAAATGTGCACCTCCTGTATAATTTCGATTTGTTGTTAAACTAAAATCGACAATATCCATTGGCTTAGCTCCTGAACTTGGAATATTAATTTCTATTCCTTTTGAATATTCTGAGAGTGAATCTGCAAAAAAACGAGGGAGATTTTTTTTAAAAAAGTACTTGTTTTGCTCTTTTATATCATTAATAGTTGAAAATAAATAAATACTTCCTGTGTAATAATTATGTTGAAATTCTATCGTAGGAAAATAATTACGAATCAATTGAATATTAACAGGATCAGCATCAAAGACTGTAGCATAGTAAAAGTATTTTTTAGTTTTAGAAGCCTGTTTTAAAAAATGTACAAATTCGTCCACCTTTGGAAATTGCTCCATCCAATGTATCGATCGCTTGAATTTATATTTATGCATATAAAATTTCACTATTTTTTTATGCGAAAATTCAACATCAAACATTGAAATTAATTTTTCTTGATCAATTTCTTTTGGAAAGTCCAGAATAAAATGCTCGTAACAAGACTGATTAAAAAGTTCGTAATGTCTTCTTTGAAAAATCAAAACAAAAACATTCGTTAGAACAATCATAATAACAAGAAACATGTTTATCACAAATCGTTGTTCTTTCAGTCCACTAAATAAAACACCAAATAAAAAAGGAAAACTAAAAATCAAAACTGAATATTGAAGTACTGGTGCTCTGTAAACCGAATAAAAATACCAAATAAAAAAAGGAGCAAAAAACCAACTAAAAAAGAGTAGGGTTTGCTTGGAAAAAAACAGTTTTTTATTGAAAGAAAAGATACTAAAAAGCAATAACCCAGATATCAAAATCAAATTGGCATATGAAAACTGAAAGATATACTTCAGATAGTCTAATAAAAAGTAAGGGGTTGGCTTATTCAACCACTCACTCAAACCTCCCAAATTCAATTGAGCTAAAAAAACTTGAATATGAGGTAAATACAATAAAGAAACACTAACTAAAGATAAAATAAAACCTACCGCTTGTTTTTTAGTAATAAAAAATAATCCTGTAAAGGATATGATTACAAACATCAATGCTGAAAAATGATGGTTGTACAAACACAAAACACCCGATAAAGCATAAAAGAAATAATATATTATAGTATTTTTCTTTTCTAAAAAGAGCTTCCCCCAACAGAATACACTCACCAAAACAAAAAATAAACCGCTCGAATAAGGTCGTGCGATTTGGCTATACATCACAGTATATTGAATGGTTGCCATAAAGGCACTAGCAATAAAAGCCAACGTTAAATTAAACCAAGCACGATAAATTTTGAAAATGAGATAAACAGAAAAAACACCAAAAAATAAAAAAGGCATTTTAATAACCCATTCTGAAGTTCCAAATAATTGTTTGTAATAATATACAAAAACCTGTAGTCCTGCAGGATGAGCATCAATCTTGACTCCTTTTTCAATCAATTCATTAAACGAACTGAAATTGGTTCTAAAAAGTGTACTAAATTCATCGTGAGTGAAAGGGATGTTAAACAAATCGAAAAATCGTAATACTATGGTAACAACTAGTATTCCAAAAAATAAATATTCGTATTTGGTATATTTCTTTAAAAAATTCATTATCAATTATAATCGTCAAAAATAAAATTTAACTATCTCAATTCCCAATTTATATATATTTTTGCATCAAATTAAAGTAACCTGAAATATAGCACAAATAGAAATTAGACTTCCTAAAATGGGAGATAGTATTACAATACTACAAAATAATGTACATAGACTTTTTCCTCCAGGTTATCAGAATTTTTATAGTGATTATTCTCAATTTAAAGAAGGTCCAACATCGTTTTATGGTTCCTATAATCCTTTTTCCCTATGGTAAAAAAAATATTAATTTTGGTTAGTATTGTTATAAATTTAATTTCATGTTCTAATAATACCTTTAAAAATTTAATTATTGAAAAACATGTTAAATATTGTAATTCTAATAAGATTATAATTACTGATTCAATTTTGAATATTTCGGGATATTATGCCTTGTATCAACCTTATTGGCGAACTGTGGATTTCAAACATAATATTAAAGTATTAGATACGTTAGAAGAAAATGTCATTTTTTACAAAAATGGAATATGTGTAAGAAGATATCATTTAGTTGATGAAAATAATCAACCAATAAACTACAAATTTGAAGCTAAATATCTGAAAAATTTATCTGAAAAAAATTGTAATAGTAAACAGAAAGTTCAATTTTATGAATTTGCTGAATGGGGAAGTTTTAATTTCAGCAAAGATACGATAAAATGTCATTTTATACTTAAACCTTTTAGTAATTCGGTTAATGATTATTGGAGCAGTAAAGAAATTTATTTTAAGAAAATTAGTCCACATAAAATAATAGAGTTATGTGATAGTAAAATGTATAATTCATTTGATAGTAAAATCAATAATTTATTTGAATTTAAACCTTCTGTTACTCCATCACCAGACAGCAGTTGGATTGTAAAAGAACCATGGTTTTGGTGTAAATAAATATAATATATGAAAAACCTATTAATTCTCTCCTTCCTCTTCCTCTCCAACCTTCTATTCTCTCAAAACAGAATCAACTACTACCATGATGCTGCAGGAAATCGCATATTGCGCAAACAAATTGTATTAAGAAAAACAACAGAAGAAAAAAAACCTGAGTTAGATAGTTTAAAAGAAATTATAAACTCGATTCAATTTTCAATTTTCCCTAATCCAACTACAGGAACAGTAAACATTGTTAGTGATGAAAATTTCTTGCAAAAAAATCACACAACGTTATACTTATATGACATTAATGGAAAAATGTTAAAAGAACAAGAGTACTCGGAAACAAAACAAAATGTTGAACTTATTGATTTTCCAGCAGGAAAATATATCATTGAACTGCGCTCTCAAGAAGGTTTTCATCGTTCATGGAATGTATTAAAAGAATAAATCTCTTCCGCTTCCCTTTTTCCCAATTTATATATATTTTTGCATCAAATTAAAGTCACCTGAAATATGGCACAAATAGAAATTAGACTTCCTAAAATGGGAGAAAGCGTTACAGAAGCAACAATCACGAATTGGTTGAAAAACATTGGCGATGCTGTTGCTATGGATGAACCATTAGTAGAAGTTGCTACAGACAAAGTAGATAACGAATTACCATCAGAAGCAGAAGGAATTTTAATCAAACGTTTTTTTGAAAAAGACCAAGTTGCTCAAGTGGGTGATGTAATTGCTTTAATTTCAACTGATGGCTCAGATGTTGCTAGTGAAACACCGAAATCAGAAGCAGTAACACCTATCTCTAATGCGAGTGATGTAATTGTTCCAATTGAAAAAACCGTAGTTACTCAAAATACACAAGTTACCCCTATTAACTCTGGAAATCGCTTCTACTCTCCATTAGTAAGAAGCATCGCTGATAAAGAGGGTATTTCAGGTTCTGAATTAGATACTATTCCAGGTACAGGTCAAGAAGGACGTGTTACGAAAAAAGACATCCTTTCTTATGTTGAAAACAGAGGAAATGTTTCTGCAACCCCGACCAATAACATTGTTGAA
>CANGZT010000071.1 GCA_947458955.1 Flavobacteriia bacterium
AAAGTTGTAGTTACTGTGTTAAAAGCACAAGGAAATTCAATTACGAAGTTTTCATTTGTTGACCCTGCAGTAACTGGTGTTATTACCGGAACAAACATTCTAGTTAAAGTACCTAAAGCGACAGACTTTACAACATTAGTTGCAGATTTTGAAGCTTCTGCTGATGCTATTGTTAAAGTAGGTGGTAATGTTCAAGTGAGTGGAGTAACTGAAAATGATTTTACAAATCCTGTTTTTTATGTAGTTACATCTGAAGCTGGTGTTTCTCAGACATACAAAGTTACAGTAGAAGAAACTTCGTTGAGTAACCTTTGTAATATAGTTTCTTTCGGTTTTGAATCTCCTAAAGCTACTGGAGTTGTTTCAGGAAACAAAGTAACAGTTACTGTACCAAAAGGAACCGATTTAACTAAATTAGTTGCTTCATTTACTTTGTCTGCAGGTGCAACTGCAAAAGTTGCTAATGTTGATCAGGTGTCTGGTGTAACTGCAAACGATTTCACAGGTGTGGTTAAATACGACATCACAGCTGCTGATAATTACACTAAAAAATCATTTGAAGTTACTGTTAAGGAAGATGCAAGTGCTAGTTTAAGTGAACTTTCAAATTCCAATATCAAATTGTATCCAAACCCTTCAACAGGCGAGTTTAAATTAGCTGTTTCGGCTGGTCAATTGTCTGTTAGAATAATGGATGCTGCTGGTAGAGAAGTTTATAACTTTAACGATAAAAACAATTTAACTAATGAGTTAAGTGTAAATATTGTTGATGTTGAAAATGGAACTTATTTTGCAAACATTGTAAATAACGGTGAAAGAGCGGTTATTAAATTCACAATCGCAAAATAATTTTAAATCTTTAGAATTATAAATTAGGGAGGCTTCGGCCTCCCTTTTTTTGTGTTATAACTAAATGATTTAGATATACTCCGTATATTTGTCATTGAAATAAAATATAGTATACATGAAAGCATATGTATTTCCTGGTCAAGGAGCACAATTTTCTGGTATGGGAAAGGATTTGTTTGATACAAACCCAATCGCAAAAGAATTGTTTTTAAAAGCGGATGAAATTTTAGGGTTTGAAATTCATAAAACAATGTTTTACGGAACAGATGAAGAATTGAAACAAACTAAAATTACTCAACCGGCTATCTTTTTACATTCTACAATTTTAGCTGCTTGTTTAGGTGATTCATTTACACCAGATATGGTGGCTGGACATTCATTAGGTGAAATTTCAGCTTTAGTAGCTAATAAAACCTTAAGTTTTGAAGATGGGCTAACATTAGTATACAAAAGAGCTTTAGCAATGCAAAAGGCCTGCGAAGCAACTCCATCAACTATGGCAGCTATCATCGGGTTAGAAGATAAAGTAATCGAAGATATTTGTGCTGAAGTAGAAGGGGTAGTAGCAGCTGCAAATTACAATTGTCCAGGACAGTTAGTTATTTCAGGTGAGCTTACAGCTGTTGAAACAGCGTGTGCTAAGTTGAAAGATGTAGGCGCTAAAATGGCCGTGATTTTACAAGTGGGTGGTGCTTTTCACTCTCCTTTAATGGAATCAGCAAGAGAGGAATTAGCTCAAGCAATTGAGGCTACAGAGTTTAAAACTCCGATTTGTCCTGTGTATCAAAACGTAACAGCTTCAGCAGTTTCTGATCCTGAGCAAATTAAAAAGAATTTAATAGAGCAATTAACTGCTCCGGTAAGATGGACACAAACAATGCAACAAATGATTGCAGATGGTTGTACGTCGGTGACAGAGGTTGGTCCTGGAAAAGTGTTACAAGGTTTATTTAAAAAAGTAGATCGCGCATTTCCAACTTCATCCGCTGTAATTGAATCAACAGAAGCTTGATCGTTTTAGAATACTATAAAATTAAAAAAGGGACTTTCGAAAGTCCCTTTTTTAATTTTATTAATATTATTATATTTTAGTTTCTGTAAAGCGTTGACTTAACAGCATTGATTACTCTTTGTGCATTTGGTAAAGCTTCGTCAATTAAAGTTGGTGAGAAAGCAAAAGGTGTATCCGTTTGTGTAACACGCATTACTGGTGCGTCTAAATAATCAAATGCATAGCGTTGTAAATGATAAGCAATTTCTGATGAAATAGAAGCTAACGGCCAAGATTCCTCTACAACTACACATCGGTTTGTTTTCTTAACAGATTCAACTACGCAAGCATAATCAATCGGTCGAACTGTTCTTAAATCGATGATTTCACAAGAAATACCTTCTTTAGCTAAAATTTCAGCTGCTTCAAAAGCCACTTTGATAATTTTACCAAAAGAAACAATGGTTACATCTGTCCCTTTGCGTTTAACATCTGCAACACCAATTGGAATAATATATTCTCCTTCAGGAATTTCACCTTTATCACCATACATTTTCTCAGACTCTAAGAAAACTACAGGGTCATTATCTCTGATAGCTGCTTTTAGTAATCCTTTAGCGTCGTATGGATTTGAAGGAGTAATTACTTTCAATCCTGGTACATGTGCATAAAAAGCTTCAAAACTTTGAGAGTGTGTCGCTGCTAACTGTCCAGCTGTTGCGTTTCCACCACGGAATACAATAGGACAGTTATATTGACCACCAGACATTTGTAACATTTTAGCTGCTGAGTTAATGATTTGATCTGCTGCTAAAATCGCAAAGTTCCAAGTCATAAATTCAACGATTGGTCTTAACCCTTTCATTGAAGCACCCACAGCGATACCAGCAAAACCTAATTCAGCAATAGGTGTGTCAATTACTCTCTTAGGTCCAAATTCATCAAGCATTCCTTGAGAAACTTTGTATGCTCCATTGTATTCTGCCACTTCTTCTCCAAGTAAAAATACCGAAGAGTCAGCACGCATTTCTTCTGTCATTGCTTCACGAAGCGCTTCTCTAAACTGTACAGTCTTCATAGTTATAGTTAAATCGTTAAATTTAAGTTTGTTAGAAAAATTGATTTTCACTCAAAATTTCAGATTGCAAAATTAACAATATTCGTTGTAAAAAATGATAAATAGGAATGACTTTTTACACTTTTATTAAGGTTTAAAAATAGATGCAAAAAACTGATAATTTTAATCAATATTCTAACTCATTCGTCGACTTTTCTTCTTAATTTTGCACAGTTTAAAGTAATAATTTTCTATTATGAATATATTAGTTTGTATCAGCAAATCACCGGACACTACATCTAAAATTGCTTTCACGGAAGGGAATTCTAAATTTGACGAGAATGGTGTACAATACATTGTTAATCCTTACGATGAGTGGTATGCTTTAGTAAGAGCACTTGAATTAAAGGAAACAATTGGAGGTAATGTAACGATCATCACGGTTGGTAATGCAGGTGATGAAGCGATCATTCGTAAAGCGTTAGCTATCGGTGCTGATAATGCAGTTCGTATTGATGCTGAACCAACTGATGCTTATTTTGTTGCGACTCAAATTGCAGCTTACGCAAAGAAAAATGCGTTTGATTTAGTGCTTACAGGAAAAGAGACAATCAACTATAATGGTTCTCAAGTTGGAGGTATGATCGCTGAGCATTTAGAGTTACCATATGTATCTCTTGCTTCAAAATTAGATGTTGCTGGAAATGTGGTGACTCTTGAACAAGAAATCGTTGGTGGTTTACAAGTTGTAGAGGTAAATACACCCGTGGTTGTAAGTTGTGCCAAAGGAATGGCTGAACAACGTATTCCAAACATGAGAGGGATTATGGCAGCACGAACAAAACCATTAGAGGTTATTGCTCCTGAGTCAATCGAATTATTTACACAATACGAAACGTATCAATTGCCAGATGCTAAAAAAGCATGTACGATGATTGACCCAGCGAATATGGAATCATTGGTTGAATTGCTACACAACGAAGCAAAAGTTATCTAATTGTTGGTTATTTAAAATCTTGTTAAACGAGAGTTTTATTTAATAATCATTAAAAGACAAATATTTACATATGAAAACATTAGTATTTATAAATAGTAATCATTTTGCAGCAAAAGCTTCCTTGGAAGTTATCACTTATGCTAAAAAATTAGGAGGTGAGGTTGTTGCTGTAACTTATGGTAGTCAAGAGGGTGCTGATCAATTAGGTGCATACGGTGCTTCAAAAGTGTTGGTAGATAATTCGTTAACAGTAGCTGATGAGCAACAAATCACTAAGTTAGTTGCTTCAGCTGTTGAATCTACTGGTGCTACTACTGTTATTTTTTCTCATGATTTAGTTGCAAAAGCGGTTGCCCCAAGATTGTCTGTAAAATTAAAAGCGGGTTTGATTTCTGGTGCTATTGCATTACCTGAAACAGGAAACGGATTTACTTGTAAGGTTAATGTATTCTCAGGAAAGGCATTCGCAACAGTTTCTGTAAAAACAGATATAAAAATAATTTCTCTATTACCAAATTCTATTCAACCTGAAAATATTGGTGGTTCAGCAGTTGTTGAATCTTTCAATGCAAATGTAGGTGCTTCAGCAATCAAAGTGGTAAGTACTAAAAAACCAGAAGGAAGCATTCCTCTACCAGAAGCTGAATTAGTAGTTTCTGCAGGTCGTGGTTTAAAAGGACCGGAAAACTGGGGAATGGTTGAGGAATTAGCTACAGCATTAGGTGCTGCAACAGCATGTTCTCGTCCTGTTGCTGATATTGGTTGGAGACCTCATCATGAGCATGTTGGACAAACTGGTGTTGCCATTCGTCCAAATTTATATATTGCTGCAGGAATATCAGGTGCAATTCAGCATTTAGCTGGGGTAAATGGTTCTAAAGTGATTGTTGTTATCAATTCAGATCCTGAAGCTCCTTTCTTTAAAGCTGCTGATTATGGAGTAGTTGGTGACGCTTTTGATGTATTACCAAAACTTACTGAAGCAATCAAAAAGTTTAAAAACGCGAACTAATCAGTTCTCAAATGTATATCAGTGAGGGGAAACCCTCACTTTTTTTAAGTTTTTATGGTGAAAATTAAACTTGATATAATTGGCCTTTCTTACAGTCAAACACAATCTGGAGCTTATGCTTTAGTACTTGCAGAGACGGGGGGGAAAAGAAGTTTACCAATTATTATAGGAGGTTACGAAGCGCAAGCAATTGCAATTGAATTGGAAAAAATGACTCCAACGCGTCCTCTTACCCATGATTTATTTAAAAGTTTTGCTCAATCTTTTCAAGTAAATATAGAAGAAGTAATTATCTATAATCTAGTTGAAGGTGTATTTTACGCTAAACTTATCTGTTCAAAAGATGGTAAATTTAGTGAGATAGATGCACGTACATCGGATGCAATTGCTTTAGCAGTTAGATTCAAATGTCCTATCTATACCTTCGAATCTATTTTAGCGAGTGCTGGAATTCTATTAGATGAAAATAATGAATTAATGGCAGATGCTCCTGAGAATGAAGTGCTCGAGACTAAACCAGCAGATACTGGTATGGCAACGATGAACATGGATCAATTAGAAGAGCATTTAAATCAAGCCATTGAAAATGAAGATTACGAATTAGCATCTAAAATTCGTGATGAAATCAATAAACGTTCAGAATCATAGTTATCGCTTCCTATAATGAAACAATATCACGACTTACTCAATCATATCTTGGAAAACGGAACGCAAAAAGGGGATCGTACAGGTACAGGTACTTTATCTACTTTTGGGTATCAAATGCGTTTTGATTTAAATGAGGGGTTTCCTTTACTTACTACCAAAAAACTGCATTTAAGATCTATTATTGTTGAATTGTTATGGTTTCTAAGAGGGGAGACAAACATTAAGTTTTTAAAAGACAATAATGTTTCTATATGGGATGAATGGGCTGATGAAACAGGAGATCTTGGACCTGTTTATGGTCGTCAGTGGAGATGTTGGCCTGATGGAAAAGGAGGAACTATAGATCAAATTAAAAATATCATTGATCAGATCAAGAAGAATCCTGATTCAAGAAGATTGATTGTTTCTGCTTGGAATGTGGCTGATGTGGATCATATGGCTCTGCCTCCTTGTCATTCCTTATTTCAATTTTATGTTTCTGAAGGGAAATTAAGTTGTCAGTTATATCAACGCAGCGCAGACACGTTTTTAGGTGTGCCATTTAATATCGCTTCTTATGCTTTATTAACGATGATGGTTGCTCAGGTGTGTGATCTAGGTTTAGGTGATTTTGTTCATACTTTTGGAGATGTACATTTGTATAATAACCACATTGAGCAAGCTAAATTACAATTGACGCGTGATTTCAGACCTCTACCTACTATGAAAATAAATCCAGAAGTAAAAGATATTTTTTCTTTCAAATTAGAGGATTTCGAATTGTTAAATTATGATCCGCACCCACACATCAAAGCGGATGTCGCTGTTTAAATTAGCTTAAACTTATTCCAAATGAAATTATCACTTATCGTAGCAATGGATCAAAACCGAGGTATCGGTAAGGATAACGATTTAATGTGGCATTTACCAGCGGAAATGCGTTTTTTTACAGAAACTACAAAAGGTCACATTGTAGTTATGGGAAGAAAAAATTATGATTCAATTCCTTTAAAATATCGACCACTTCCGCATAGAGAAAATGTGATTTTAAGTCGCAATACTGATTTTGATGCGGGTGGTTGTAAAGTGTTTAGTTCGATAGATGCGTGTTTAGATCATTTTTCAAATGAAACGGAACGAACTGTTTTTATAATTGGTGGAGGACAAATTTATAACCAAGCCATCAATCATCCTCGTTTAGAAGAAATGTATATTACAGAGATAAATCATGCTTTTGAGCCAGATACTTTTTTTCCTGTTTTTGATGAGACTAAGTGGAAGAAAGAGTCTATTCTGCAATATCAAGCGGATGAGAAAAATCCTCAAAGTTTTGAGGTTTTTAGGTATTCTAGAATCTAGAACTAGATTAGATTTTGTAAATAAAATATTGTTCACTTTTTCCCATCCAATTCCCAATATTAAATAACTGAAGCCAATCTGGATATGTTTGAAAAATCAGTTTTTGTTTTTTGAACAAATCTCTTTTTTCAGGAATTGTAATTATTAATTTTCCTCGATTATTGATAATGAAATTCGAATCTACATTCACATCCATTTTTTTGATGGTCAGCTGATTTCTCTTGTAAAAATCGATTGTCTCAAAGGGATTATTATCGGTGAAATAAATTAGTTTTTCATTTTTAGAACGATTATATAAAAAATCAAATAAGTAGACCTTAGTTGTCATTGGTCGGAAAATAATGATGATGTAAAAAATCAAATTAAAAACGAACAAAAACCGAAGCCATTTTGCTGGTTTACTCTTGGAATGAAGTTCAACTTGATTTTTTTGAACTAAATAATCAATTGTTTGTGTAAAAAAGTAAGGTAAGAAGAAAAATAGTGGGAATAAGAATCGAAGCTCTTTATGACCGATCATAAAATGAATTAAAATGAAAGGTACAGAAATCCAGGTGAGTGGATTTTTAGGGTTTTTGATAAAAAAGTATATTGTAGCTAAAATAAATATAATACTAATTGGAGGTATTCCTTTTTCAAAAGCAATTTTAAAATAATACCACCAAGGTTCTACTCCAAAATTTGCTGCCTTGTTCAAAACTATGTTTTGATAAAAATAGTTGAATGGAGTTATAGTGATTGAATTGTAAAACCAAGAATCAAGTAAAATACCCATTCCAACTACAAAACAGAAGGGTAGAATCAGAAATAAACAGTTTTTAAATTTGGTTTGATTTACAAATAACAACCAGAAAGACAAACCAAGGATGAAGAATGCTGTCTGAAATCTAATCAAAAAAGCTAGTCCTAAAAATAAACCCAGTATCAAGTACTTTCGAGTAACTTCTTCTTTCGTTGATAAAAAATGGATGAGTCCGATAGTGAATATACATGCAGACCAATTCTCTGAAGAAAATCGGACACCAATAAAAAGTAAGAACCATGAAAAAAAGGTGAAAAGGTAAAACCATTTTTTTAAATATTCAGATTTAAATTCGTTTGAATAAAAATGAAATATCTTATGCAGACAATAAAAAGATAAGATAGATGAAATTAATCGGAGAAAAAAAGCAATCAAAAAGGGCGAAGTAATTGAAATTAGATTCAAAATTTTTATGGTGACGAATGCAATTATTGGTTGTAAAGTTGGTCTTATTTTTTCATGAAATTCCCAAGGTAATTGTCGGCCTTCTATGTTTCCGAGTTTATAGTTTGCGAATTCCAATAATTGATAATGTTCATCTGGATGAAAAAAACCTACAGAGAAAATGGCGCAAAGAAAGATTGAAAAAAAGGAAAGAAAATATAGTTTGTTTTGGTTGTATAAATTTTTGAAAGACATAACTTTGTATTGATCAAATTTAATTGAGTAATACAAATGTATTTGTATTATTTAAATCCTCTTAAAGAATGTCAAAATTTAATTACAAAACCATTTTGTTTTACCTTTTTCTTTTGGTTTTTACTATTGTTGAATCGAAAGGTGGAGGTGATTTCAAAATTTTTCTTGATGCTTCGAAAGATTTATTTAATGGCAAAAATATTTATACCCAAGTATACAATGAATATTATCATTACTACTACGATCTGTTTTTTGCAATAATTATTTATCCTCTAACTTTTATACCCTTATTTTTTGCAAAATTTATTTGGATTATCTTCAATATTTTTTTGATTTCTCAAACATGGAAACTACTTATTAACTGGTTACCTGTAGACTTATTAAGCAGCAAAATGCTATCGGTTTTTAAAATCATAATATGGCTTTTTATGCTGAGATTTATGAGGGATAATTTACATCTCTGTCAAATGACAATCACCATTTTATTTTTAAGTTTAAAAGGTCTTGATTTAATTCAAAATAAAAAAAATATGGGGGGGGCTTTTTTAATAGCATTAGGGATCTCCATAAAAATATTACCGGTTGTACTTATACCGTATTTAATTTTTAGATCATATTTTAAGGAATCACTGATGATTGTGATGCTATTTATTTTTTTACAAATTATTCCATTACTCTT
>CANGZT010000072.1 GCA_947458955.1 Flavobacteriia bacterium
ATAAATTTAGATTTTCAAAAAATCAAATTTGACTAAAAAAAACAAGGTTGCGGAAATCATTTTTGCCTGATTTCGTTCTCTAATTTTGACCCGTTATTATTTAAAATATTTGAACATGGGTATAGAATTTATAGAAGAAGGACACTACAGAGAAGGGCAAATAGAATACTTTTCAATTTGGACATTCAAACGAAAGTTTAACATACAACCAAACAACAATTCAACTAATTACGAAGACGCAAAGCAAATGGTCTGTCCAAATCGTAAGTGGTTACCGTTCAATCAAAGTGATCGGTTTAAATCGGGTTGGCATTACGAATCTCAATGTTTATTTAATTTTTATAGAAATATATAGTTAAATCAGACAAATTTCAGAGAAACACTTTCAAGTTAAAATTCATAGGTTATATAGTTCAGAGTTGATTCGTATAGGATAAATTATGTTGATTAAATATGACGTTCATTCCTAAATTCAAAATAGTCAATTATTATCCTTTATGTTTTAATTGAATTCATTGAGTTTAAGTTTTTGTGTGTTAAAAAAAATGTTTATCAATGTTTTGATTCTAAGTGTGTTTTTCATTGGAATTATATGGTCTTGTCATATCAAAATGAAAGAAAATCTGAACTCTAGCTTTCTACCTAAATTTTTAGTATGCAAATAAATTCGATTCACATTACTACCTATCAAGAACGCACTTGGGGGAGGGTATATGTTTCATATCAATTGGAACAGAAACAATATTTTGCCTTTAAAAATTTCATTAATTCTATGGAACACAATTTTATAGGTAATGGTTGTCTTGACGATGAGCCTGCGTTTAATTGGTTTTCATTGGATAAAAGATTTGAATTTAGTGTCAACGAAGTATTAGAAGGTAAGGCAGATAGGCTTACACTAACTCCAGAAAAATGGAAGGGTAAGTATGGCACTCCATCGGTTTTGTTAAAAAGACTATTGATTGATATTTATTCAGGGAACTTAACACCTGTTGAACGAAGGAGAGGTTGGTTTGAACATTTTCACATACCAAAGCTTCAATTAAGCGATATACACGTAACCAAAGAATACAAACAGATTGTTCTAAATGAATATTATACGGAGCTTTCATTTGAACCACTGATGAAAACATTGTATGTGTTTTTTTTAAAACATACAGAGGGTGTGAAAAGAACTGATCTTATTGATCATAGTGAAGAGTTACAACTTATATATACTCAAATAACGCAGAAATCAGATTTAAAAAAAGTAAGACAAAGTATTGCTTTACTTACAGATAGCTTAGGTAAGTCTTTTGATGAAAAAATATCTAAAATCAAAAAACAATTAACCGATATATTGGGTGAAAAATTAGCAAAGTATTACAGAATTCATAAATCCGATACAGAAGAATATATCATTTCTTTACCACCATCAAAAATCAAATTTGATGAATAAAACAAGGTTGCGGAAATCAAAAACTAGTCTTAAAGGTAAATAGTTTTGTGTGTAACTTAAAAATAGAATATATGTGAAAAGATAATAAATAAAATAGTAGTGATTAATAGGTTGATGTATATGTCAAACATCAAAATTTGTTAATAGAGGTTTATTTCAAATTTAATTGTCAAAACTTCGAAAAAATTAAAATATATAAACATAAAAATAAAAAAGTATGAAAAAGTTAATGGTGATATTATTAAGTTTTACAGCATTAAATGTTTTTGCTGGAGATGTATTAACACTTATGAATGGAAATAGATTTGATGGTAAAGTAGTTAAAATAAAAGAATGTCTTATTGAATATAAAATTGAAAATGAAAAATTTTTGATACCTGCAAGTGATATACATTCAATACAGTTTGAGGATATAAATAATAGGATTTATAAGAATTACCTTAAATCAGCAAATCGAGATATAAACAATTGTTTAGCAGGTAGTCTAGATGCTGAAATGTATCATGGTAAAAAGTTTGGTCATTTTATGTTAGGTTTTTTATTTGGTCCATTTGCTATGGTTGGTACTGCTTTATCAAATCCTACTCCTGAAAAAGGCAAAGAAACCATGCTAATGTCTAGAAATCGTGATTTTTTTAGTGATGTAGTTTATTTGAAATGTTATAAAAAACAAGCAAAATCACAGTTGATTGGCGCTGAAGCATTAGGATGGTGTACTTGGATTTTAATTTCATTAAACCTTTTGTACGCAGTATAAACAGAGATTAAGGTAATACTAATTTTAAAACTGAATCAATGATTAAAATTTTAAGGAATGTTTTTGTGCTTTTCTTTGTTGGGGTAGTTAATTTTAGTTTCTCTCAGAAATTATACGTTTGGTGTCCAACATATTTACCTGAAATAGAATTAGAAAATGATATTTTGAATGGTTCTAAAATAGATGTTATAATTAAGGATACAAGAATTACAACAAAAAAAAGTAAGATTAAATGTTTAAGTGAATCGATTCAAACTTCTATAATTGAGTTAATCGCTTTAAATTTCCCGAAGTCTCAAGTCCAATTAATTGATGAGTCAAAAATGGATAAAAGTACTGCTAGAATTATCATAATGATTGAGATGAATAATTACAATTCACATTTTTCAAGTCCATTGTGGTACGGTCAAACAGGTTTTGATGTAAAAATTATAAATCGTTTTTTACCAGATAATCAAACTAAATCAAAGGATATTTATTGGATAGCTAGAGAACAAAATACATTAGGGACTAATTCAGGAAAGATAGCTCTACAAAATTCTTTTGAAATGGCAGCAAATGATTTAATTCGTTTTATTTATGAAATTTCAAATTTAATTAACTGATTTTTTTTATAATTTAAAGTTTGTTTTTAATAAAACATAGAGATTTTGATATTAGGTCCAACTTTATTTTTAAGATGTATAAATGATACTTGTAATCATTTGTTTAAGTCAAGTAGTTATCAGAGTGGAAATACCTTTGGGTCTAGGGTTTATTCAGATGGTAAAGTGTATTCTCCAATGTTACCTAAAGAAACAGAATATTCTAAATGTCCAAATTGTAGTGTTTTTGCCCGTAATGAAGATTTAAAGAAAAGAATAGAAAGAAGTGAAGATATATTTTTAGTTGAAGATAACTACAGCGAATCTGATCCAAATATTAGTTATTTGGTAGATCTTACTATTGACGAATATGTTGAACTCTTACACACAACAGATTTTATTGAAGATAAAGCAGAGGAAATTCATATTCGATTTTTATTGATGTTTAAATTTAATGATCGAATACGTAATCGTAAACGCATATTTAATAATCAATATGAACAAAACATTCATGAAGAAAATTTAGTGTATCTTATAGAAAATTTGGACATTTCTATTGAAGAAAATAAATTGCTTAAAGCAGAATTTCTTAGGAATTTGAGACGATTTGATGAGTCATTAGCTATTTTAGAAACGATAGAAGATGAAGAATTTGATTTTGTTGTAAATCAGATTAAAAAAAAATGTAATATTAAAAGTTACTTAACTTTTGAATTAATTTTACCAGATGAATAAATTTTATTATCTTCTATTTATTTCAGTTTTGTTTTTATCATCTTGCAAACCAACTAATGGTTTTGAGATAAAAGAAGCTGAACCAGTTTATTTTCAAAATTCTAAAAAGGCTTTTGCTTATTTTATTAAACATTATAATTTGAAAAGGTCTAAAACTGATAAAACTATGTTTTATGGAAAATCGATTGGAAAGAAGAAAGAAATAAAAGCGATTTATACGGACTTTTATGAACTTACTTTTGGTAAAACTATAAAGTCAACACTTAGTTTTTCAACTGTTGAGTTGTTTAAAAGAAGTGGTCAAATCCTTCAAAAATTTATGAAAATCCACCTCGCTGATTCATCAATACGAAAGATTAATCCTAAAAAATCAAATATAAAAGGAGATATTTCATATTCAGATATACTAACAGAAAATCAAATTGGAAATACTTATCTAGCAATTAATCAGTATCAAAAAAACATCAATACTGCTTATTACTATGATTCTCAAAATCGTATTGAATATATTGTAGATCAAACTAAACCTTCTATTTATTTAAAAGACAGGTTAAATTATGCATATAATTTGTTATATTTTGATTACAAAAATGAAGATATTGGTAAAATAAATCTAGGAATTTATCAATTTAAATTTCCTTTTAAACGTTTAATAATTCCAGTAGATTATGATTTTCGCAATAATATAATTAAAGAAGATATTGGTGTGGAAATTTATCCTAAACCATTTGTTTCGAACAAACTATTGAATAAAATAAGTAAGACTGAAGCCGGTTTTTTTCATCAACACATAACATACTTTAAATAAAATGAAAAATATAGTTATACATCTACTTGTATTCTTATTGATTATAAGCTGTAGTTCAAATCAAAATTCCAAAAATCAAAATTCTTTGTATGATGATGGATTAGATCAAATTGGTAAGTCTTCTTTACAAAATAATCGAATGAGAGATGTTTATAGAGCATATTACGTTAGAAATATTTGTTTTGAAATCGATAATTATTTGTATAATCAGTTTATTTTAAATCCAAAATATGTATTCAAAACTTTGCCGAACGGGATTAGAAAGAAAAATTATTATGTGATTTATCCTGACGACCAAATTCAAATTCAAAAGAATAAATTAAGTCTTATTCAGGGGATAAAATTTAATGATAAAAAAATACAACATCTTTCAAATCAGTGTATAAATCGTATTTATTATTTGCTATATCAAATTAGACCTTCTCAAAAAATGTATTTCAATGGTACACGTTTTTCTTCCTCATTAAATTTTGGTGCCTCCAGAATGTTTAATTTACAAAAATATATATCTAAATATTATGATATTAATACATTTACAGAATTGTCAGAAAAGACATTTTGGGAGAAAAATGATAAAATAAACTACATAAAAGATATTCGATACCAAAGATATAAACAGTATATTTTAGAGAATAAGTACGACAAAGCTATTCATTTACTTAGAGCCATTATTTCGGACACAAAAGATTTTCAGGAACAGACTATTTATAAAATTCAGTTGGCAGATCAAATTGTATCTCATGATATTAAACAGCATTCAAAGAAACATTTTTATGAAGCTTTACTTATCTATCGTTCTATTTTAAATACAAACAAATACAGTCTTTATTTATTTGAAACTTGGGTAAAATGGCGTTCTTTACAACAAGCAACTATTGGTTTTACAAGTAAGGATAAGGTTCAAAATCGGTTACATGAAAAAGTTCGTTTAGAAACACTTAAAACGATTTTCAGATTTTTACAAAAACATCCAAAAGATCCTATGGCAATCAATAGTTTTTTAACGCTTAGTTCTCATGAAAACTTGTTTCAATACGAAAAAAAAGACAGGAATACTGAAGATTTTATGTATTATTTCAAAAGTGTGAAAATTTAGTGTACAGTTTGAATCAAAAATATTCTAGGTGAAATTATGTTTTCAAATAATTATATACATTGAAGGAGGTTAATAAACGTATGAAATCTATTTTTTTTGTTTTTTTCTTTCTCACTGCGTGTACCTATTCATCAATTAATGAATCCCATCAAATAGGCGATAAAATTGATAGCTTAAATGGGGTGTATGTTTATGAAAATGGTACAATGGGCAATGTTGTAAACAGAAACGTAACAAAAGATGGTTATAATTTGGGATTGAGATACCAATGTGTTGAGTTTGTGAAACGCTATTATTACGAGCATTATAACCATAAAATGCCAGATAGTTACGGAGACGCTAAAGATTTTTTTGATAGAAAATTAAAAGACGGAAAGCTCAATGTTCAGCGAAATTTGATTCAATTTAAAAATGCGGGTATACATCGACCTAAAGTAGGAGATTTGGTAGTATATGATGGTTCCCTTTTTAACCGTTTTGGTCATGTGGCAATCATTAGTAAGGTTTCTAAAGACAAAATAGAAGTTATACAACAAAATTGTGGTTCTACAAGAGAGTCTTACGATTTTAACTCTGAAAATCGACAATTTACTATTGAGAATGATAGAATATTAGGATGGTTAAGGAAGAATTAGTTAATTTAACAATTCTTATTTAGAGTATCATCTATGTCAAGCATACCGGATAAATTTTCAAAATCAACAAAGGATACTATTTCTAAAACTGAAATTGAAAATTCACATCCATACGAATACAGATTAACAAATGTAGATTTTTCAACCTACGACATTCCCTATATCTTAAAAAATGCAACGGGTATTTCGCAGTTAAAAAGTCCGTATCAATTGAATTTATATCATGAAGAAGTTCGATTGAATCATTTGGAATTAGGATTAGATTATCAGACGAAAAATTCGCCGGTTATAGTTGAATTTTCTGAAGATGAGAATCAATTGGTTTTATACTGTCGATGTAAAACACCCAAAGATAAGATGTGCGAACACCAAGCCCAAGCGTTATACGTGTTAGTGCAAAATGATAAATACCGTGTTTTCTTTGATAAAAAAGCAAGAAACAAGTTGTTTCAAAAAGAGGCCGAAAAATTTGGTATACAGGAAGAAGAGGATTTGGATGTATTTTTTGATTTAGTTCCTACGTATTACAATTTTGAAATACATCTGAAAAAGAAGGGATTGATTCCCGTTGATACATACTCACTCAAGCGACTGAAAGATGTGCTTTTACCGAAAGAAGCTCATTCTTTTACATCTAAAAATGAAGTGATTAAAGATGTTCAATTGGTTGTTTTTAGTTATACCACACGGAGTCAAAGTTTGGAAGTTGGTGTGTATGGAGCCAATGTTTCGAAAGATGGAAAAATTAAAAATCCAATTACACCAATAAAAACAGACAAAGAAATATTAAAAGCAGAAAAAATAGAAGGGTTAAAATTCTTTGCTGCAATCAAACAAATGTCAGGATATCGGTATTCTTCAAAAGAGGATTTGAAAATTGAAATCAATGCCCTAAAAGAGATTGTATCGAATCCGTTTAATTTACCTTTTTACCGTTTAAATACTTCAAAATCAGAAAAAATAACCTCCTCCTCGATAGAACCCATTCAGTTGGTATACGAACCGATTGATTTTTCGTTGAAAGTAGAACTAAAGGATGCTTTTTATGAAATAAAGCCTCAAGTGTTTATTCGTGGACGAAAGTTACCAATGTCACAACTGGGGGTTAAAATGGAATATTTTATCGGTGAAAATGGTGTGTATTACTTAATAGAATCTTCTATTTTACTTCAATTTTTGGCATATTTCAAAAAACAAGGAGGTAAATTAATCGTTCACCAATCTCAATTTGAAGTGTTTAATCAAGAGGTGTTAATTCCATTGACTCCATCTATTCAGATTGAATACGCATACATCAAAAAAGCACCACCTACGATTCAAAAAGAGTTTATTTTAGAAAACTCACTTGAAAAAATTATTTACATCTCAGAGGAAGAAGATTATATTTTACTTACGCCAGTGTTTAAGTATGGTGAGCACGAAATTCCGATTTTATCTAAAAAACAAGTATATCTAAAAGATAGCAATGGGGATGAATATTTAATGACGCGCGAAGTAGAGGAGGAATACAAAATGATTGGTATTTTACAGCGTCAGTTTTATGACTTTTCTGAACAAGAAGGGCAAGAATTTTTCTATATTTCCAAGCATAAATTTCTTGAAGATGGTTGGTTTTTAGATGCTTTCGAACAGTGGAGAGATTTAGAATATGTAGTTTTAGGGTTTAATTCAATCAAGGAAAATCAATATAACCAACACAAAGCGAAAGTCGGAGTTACCGTAACGAGTGGAATTGACTGGTTTGATACTTCGATTGAAATAAGTTTTGGTAATCAATTGGTTCCATTAAAACAATTGCAAAAAGCGGTAAAGAACAGAACCAAGTTTGTATCATTAAACGATGGAACTATCGGGATTTTACCACAGGAATGGATTGATAAATTCGCTAAATATTTTAGGGGTGGGGAAGTAGTAAAAGACCATATTCGAACAGCAAAAATAAACTTTACCTATTTGGATGAAATATATGATAAAGAGGTTCTTTCTCTTGAAATTAAAGAAGAAATTAAATCTCTGAAAGATAAAATTCAGACCTTCAAAAAAATCAAAGAAGTAACAGTACCTAAAGGATTGAATGCTGAATTACGTTCGTATCAAAAAGAGGGATTGAATTGGTTGTGTTTTTTAGATGAATTCAATTTTGGTGGCTGTTTGGCTGATGATATGGGATTAGGAAAAACCATTCAAATCATTGCTTTTATACTCATTCAGCGAAAGAATAAAGGAAAAAACACCAATTTAGTAGTTGTCCCTACTTCGTTGATTTTTAATTGGCAACAAGAAATTAAAAAGTTTGCTCCTACTTTGAAAGTGCATACGATTTACGGTTCAGAACGTGAGAAATCAGTAAAAGACTTAGAAAAATATGAAGTTGTAATAACCTCCTACGGAACATTGCTTTCGGATATTTATTATTTGAAAAACTTTGCTTTTAATTATATTTTTTTAGACGAATCACAGGCTATCAAAAATCCAGAGTCACAACGATATAAGTCTGTTCGATTATTGAAGTCTAGGAATAAAATTGTGATGACTGGTACGCCTATTGAGAACAACACCTTTGATTTATACGCTCAGTTATCTTTTGCTTGTCCTGGACTATTGGGTTCTCAAACACAATTCAAAGAGGATTTTTCAGTTCCAATTGATAAATACAAAGACTTAGTACGTTCAAAAGAATTACAACGAAGAATCAATCCATTTGTACTAAGAAGGACAAAAACACAAGTTGCGACCGAATTACCCGATAAAACAGAAATGTTGTTGTATTGTGAAATGGGGAAAGAACAACGAGATGTTTATGAGAGTTATAAAAAAGAAATGCGTGATTATTTGAAGGCGACATCTTCCAAGAAGAAAAACATGGAAACCATGTATATGTTAGCTGCTTTAACGAAATTACGTCAAATATGTAATTCACCCGCTTTGTTGAATGAAGAAGAATATTATGGAAATG
>CANGZT010000073.1 GCA_947458955.1 Flavobacteriia bacterium
ATTATGTCTCCATATGATGCAACTGTTTTTTCATTAAAAAGAGTAAAAGCAGGTCAAGACACCATTTCAGTGACTGGTAACGTATTACGTGACTACTTAACTGATTTATTCCCTATTCTAGAAGTTGGAACCAGCGCTAAAATGTTATCTATCGTCCCACTAATGAATGGAGGCGGTTTATTTGAAACAGGTGCAGGAGGTTCAGCTCCAAAACACGTAGAACAATTCTTAGAAGAAAACCATTTACGTTGGGATTCGTTAGGTGAGTTTTTAGCATTGGCTGTTTCATTAGAGCATCTAGCTGAAACAACTAAAAATCCTAAGGCTAAAATTTTAGGGGAAACTTTAGATAAAGCAACAGGTAAATTATTAATTGAAAATAAATCTCCACAAAGAGATGCTAAGCAATTAGATAATAGAGGTTCTCATTTCTACATCGCTCTTTATTGGGCACAAGAATTAGCAAAATGCTCTGATTCAGAGTTAAGCAGTGCATTTTCTGGTATAGCTCAAGAACTTGCAGATAATGAAACTAAAATTGTAAATGAATTGAATGAATGTCAAGGAAATGCAATTAATATTGGTGGTTATTATTATCCGAATTTTGATCTTACAACTAAAGCAATGAGACCGAGTACAACCTTTAATCATGCGATTGATGGTTTATTGGTTAAAGCATAATAGATTTAATAAAAAATATAAAGGTGGTTGAGACTTTCGAGACCACCTTTTTTGTTTTTTCAAATTACATGAAACTTCTTTACTCCTTATTTCTTATCTTATTTTTAAGCTCTTGCGGTTCAATTATACCAAAACAACCTCAAGTAACTGAAAATAAAATTCAAGTGGAACAAAAAGTATCTACGATACATGTGCCCATAGAAGTTAATTTGAAAAATTACCTTGTAGAGGCAGAAAAACAAACTCCTAAAAAATTCGAAGATGAAAAACTAGCCTGTGAGGGTGTTAGTTTTTGGTATAAATTGGAACGAAATACATTAGAATTTGATGGTAAGGATAATCAATTGTTTCTTGATTTATCTGGTAAATATGCTATAAAAATAAATTACTGTCCAAAATGCACTGGCTTTCTTTCTGATAAAGAAAATTGTATTGTACCACGTCTCTATGCAAGTTGTGGAATTAGCGAGCCTATGAGAAGAATTCAAGTTTCAACAGCCACAGCTCTCTCAATAAATAGAGATTACAAAATTGAAGCAAACACTAAATTAAAAGAAATACTTACCGAAGACAAATGTGAAATTACTGTTTTCAAATATGATGCAACTGAAAAGTTGGTAGAAGAAATGGAAAAAGCTTTGAAAAAAGTTACTGCAGATATTGACAAAAAAATTGAAGAAACTGACTTAAAAAAAGAAGTACAAAAAATATGGAAGGAATTAAACAATCCAATCGTTATTCCATCGATCGGATATTTTTACCTTTCACCAATAAGTTTAGCGATAAGTTCCCCGAATTTTTCAAAAGATAAACTCAATTTGACTGTCTCAATTAATGCTTTCCCGAAAGTAACACTAGAGGAAAAGAAAGTTGTTACCACTCCTCTACCCGAACTAAACATAGCATCTGAAGATAAAGGATTTCAAATTAGCTTGGCAATTCAAGGTAAATACAATTCAATCAATTCATTGTTAGCACAAAACTTGAATGGGAAAGAAATTCAGCTTAAAAAAGAAAAAATTAAAATTGATTCCGTACTTATACTTGGTGCAACCAACCAAAAATTAAGTTTCAAAGTACATTTTTCAGGAAAGAAATCTGGAATTTTATATTTCGCAGGAACACCAAGATTTAATAAAGAAAAACAAATTGTTTCTTTTCCTGATATGGATTTTGATATTGAAACAAAAAATGCTTTACTTAAGTCTGCTGCCTGGTTATTTGACGAACTAATCACAGCAAAAATCAGAGAGTTTGCTGTTTATGATATATCAAAAGACTTAAATTCAAATAAAGCAATGATTGAAAAAGAACTCAATCGAGATTTAGACAAAGGAATTCGCATGGAAACCAAACTCAAAACAATTCACATTGATCAAATCATTCCAATGAAAGATGAATTGTTGATTATGACGAATTTAGAGGGAGAAATGGGAATTAAGCTGTTATGATAATGATGAATGTTTGATGTTTAATGACGAATTCTAAAAAAATAGCGATTATTGGTGGAGGAGCTGCAGGATTTTTTGCTGCGATTAGTGCGAAAGAACATCATCCAGATGCAGAAGTTACCATTTACGAAAAGTCAGCAAAAGTTCTTTCAAAAGTGAAAGTTTCTGGAGGTGGTCGGTGTAATGTTACACATGCATGTTTTGACAATAAAAAATTACTTAGTTATTATCCTCGTGGGGCAAATTATTTACGTAAAACCTTTGAGCAGTTTAATACACGCTCTACCATAGAATGGTTTAAAAAAAGAGGTGTTGAATTGGAAACATTAACGGATAATTGTATTTTCCCAAAATCTAATTCTTCTCAAACAATTATTGATTGTTTTCTGAATGAAGCACAAAAACTAGGCGTTGTTCAAAAACTTCAAACACCAATTAACGATATACACCTTACATCTACAGATCAATTTGAATTAATCAGTTTAAATGAATCTTTTATTGTAGATCGAGTTATTTATACTACTGGAGGTCAACCCAAAAACAATTCACTGCATTGGTTACAAAATTTCAAACATGAACTAATAGAACCAGTTCCTTCCCTATTTACTTTTAATATGCCTAATGAACCTGTTCGGGATTTAATGGGAATTGTAGTGGAAGAAACCACAACTAAAATAGAAGGAACAAAACTAGAAGCAACTGGTCCATTATTAATTACCCATTGGGGTATGAGCGGCCCGGCTATACTAAAGTTATCCGCATTTGGCGCAAGACTTTTAGCAGATAAAAAATACAATTTTAATGTGCTCATAAATTGGCTTCACACTCAAAAAGAACTAGAAGTACGAACCAATCTGCAAGAAACACTTATAAATCACTCAGAGAAAAAAATGGGTAACCTAAATCCTTTTGGTTTATCAACTCGTTTGTGGCATTTTTTACTTGAAAAATCAAACATTTCTGTTGACTCAAAATGGAAAGAACTACAAGGAAAAAAAACAAATAAACTCATTAACACATTGGTTAACGACCGTTACCAAGTTTCCGGCAAAACAACTTTTAAAGAGGAGTTTGTCACAGCTGGAGGTGTTGGATTATCGGATGTGGATTTCAATACTATGGAAAGCAGAAAAGTAAAAGGGTTATTTTTTGCTGGAGAAGTATTGGATGTTGATGGAGTTACAGGAGGTTTTAATTTTCAAGCAGCATGGTCAACAGGTTGGGTTGCTGGGAAAAACGTGATTTAATTATGATTTATGAATTATTAATTATGATCTTAATTAAACTATCTTTGTAAAAAAAATCAATTATGGCTTTAGATTCCAACATAAGAGTAACGAAAGATTTTACTTTTGATATGGCACATGCATTATATGGTTATGATGGACCTTGTAAAAATATACATGGTCATACTTATCATTTAAGTGTTACTTTGTTAGGGAAACCTATTGCAGATATTGAACATGTTAAACTTGGAATGGTCATTGATTTTGGTGATTTAAAAGACGTTGTAAAAAGAGAGATAATTGAAGTTTTTGATCATGCTTTAGTATTGAATGAAGAAGCACCTTATTCAAAATCTGAGGTTATTTCTAACGAATTTGAAAAAGTAATTTTAATGCCTTTTCAACCAACTTGTGAAAATTTATTGTTGCACTTTGTAAATTTATTAGATGGAAAATTTGCACACAACACAAAATTAATTTCTTTACGCTTACAAGAAACACCAAACTCTGGTGCAGAATGGAAATTAGAGGATAATTAATCTTCTATTTATTTACAGAATACATACAACTAATTAGGGTTTTACTCTTATTCTCTGTTTCATCTAATTCTAGTTCAGGTATCGACTGAGGAGTAAACCCTCCACCCAGATATAAATAGGCTGTATCTGTTTGAAGTTGAGCACAACGTAAATTCACGTATAAAGTAGCATCCGTTCTACCCAATAAACCAACTATACCCGTATATAAAAAACGATCATGCGCCTCAACCGATGAGATCAAATTTAAAGCTGCATCTCTAGGCACACCACTTACAGCTGGAGTTGGATGTAAAACCTTCATTAGCTCAATTAATTTTTTTGAAGGTAAAAACGCACTTAAATCAGTACGAATATGTATAACTGGTCCCGCTTGATAATCATATGGACCATTCAATTCTATTTGCTCAGCCCCTACTTTTTTCAACTGATTTTCAATAAAATCAGTCACTAATTGTTGTTCAATTTTTTCTTTTTCACCCCAAGGCTGATTATTTTGAGACGTCTTTTTGGTACCTGCTAACGACATAGTAAATACAAAAGATTTATGTGCTTCTAATAAAATCTCCGGTGTTGCCGCAATCCATGTTCCTATCTTAGAGCTAGAAACCAAGTAAACCAATGCTTTTGGGTAAGATTCACACAAATTCTCAAATAACTGATAGGCTTTAGACAACGGAAATGAATGTGATTTTACACGAGAAAAAACAGCTTTATCTAATTGAAATTGAGCTATTCCGTTTAAAAAAGAATGCGCTTGTAACAAATATTCTCTTGTCGTGTAAACGTATGGTTTAGATTCATGAGAATAAAAATCAGTAGGTATGTCCAAGCATTCATGATGCACATCAAACTTATAAAAACGTTGTGCTGCGAAATCTGAAAAAATAAAACCCTCAATCACATCAGTCAAGCTCACTTCATGTAATTCACCTATTTGCTTAACTTTTTCTTTACCTGGGAAACGATATGCAAGAAAATCAGCTTTCATTATTTTTTTGTATAATCATCACTGTTAATCTTCCTGTACATATTAACTTATTGTTTGACTCATCAAAAACATCTACTTGCCATATATGGGATTTCTTCCCGCCATGCAAAAGTTTTCCGACTCCAATTACATAACCAGAACTAATACCGCCAATATGGTTTGCATTAACTTCAATACCAACAGGATGTTCTATTTTTAAATCACACATTAAAGCAGAACCTAACGAACCAATGCTCTCTATTAATACAGCAGAAGCCCCACCATGCAATAATCCCATTGGCTGATGAGTTCTAGCATCTACAGGCATTTTTGCTCTGATAGAATTTACTCCAGCATCAAAAAATTCAATACCTAATGTTTCCATTAGGGTGTTTTTATTCATTTTATTGAGCTGTTCATTTGTATAAACACTAAAATCCATTATTCATCTTCATTTATTACTGATTCCGAAGCCACACGCCTTTGTTGTCTCATTAACTTTCGAGCAGCACGCTTATTTGCTCGATAATCTTTAATTTCTGCTTTGTATTCCTCTTTTGACATATGTCTAGGTGTAGGATCAAATGTAACCACATTATTTTTAATATCCATTAATACAATTTCAGTAATAATATCCTCTCCCTGCGGATCGTATCTAGCATCTAATTTTTGATCCCAGATTTTACCTAATTGATTGTACATTTCAGAACTAAATCGATTTTTATATCTTGAAATTATTTCTTCAACGGTCATGCCTGTTTCACGATGAATTAACTTCATCAACAATTTACCTTCCTCGATGTACAAATCCTTAACAACAAATAAATACTCTGATTTAATCTCTTTATTATACTTTTTAGTAACTTTTCTTTTTCCTCGTCTACTTTCTTGAATTTCAAGTTCTTCATTCAATTCATCAATCATTTTAGCAGCTTCTAAAGCCAAAGGATAGACTCTACGTACTCTACGCAACTGTTTTTCATATAGAGATTTAAAATCTTTACGAAGTACTATTTCTCTAAGGTGTTTTACTTTATCATCATCTCTTTCTTGACAAACACCTAATGAAGTTAAAAGTGATACACTAATAAATAAAAGTAATATTAAAATATATTGTAAATTCATGGTCTAAAATCTTATCAAAAATAACGAAATATGTATTTAAAAATTATTTCCGTAATTGCTGTTTTGTTTTTTTCAATAACTAGTTGTAAAAATGAAATTAAACATGATATCACAACTAAAACTGACAAAGACACCACTGAGTTTAAATCTGATTCTATTAATGAAAAAAAAGAATCACCTAAAAAAATAGAAATCATCAATAAAAAAGCAGAGAAAGTTGAAAATCACATTAAAATCGTTGAGAAATATGGAGAACAATGGGATTTTTGTTCCTGCGTTTTAAAAAATGATTCTATTAATAAAGCGTTTGAAAAAAACTTAACAGATAAGCAATCTGAGAAATTAATGGCACGATGGGAATTCGTAGAAAATAAATGCAAAGAATTTTTAACGACACCCAATACTACCCCTGAAGAAAGAGAGGCACATGAATTGAAAGTGAAACGATGTTTGAAAAATGCACGCAAATAAAATGCAGATTATAACATTGAATCATATTGAGGAATTAAAATCAATTTCTTTTGATTCAGCAGTAAAAATAATTGCCGAAAGTGGTGGAACAAAAACCGATTGGAGAATTCAAACCGATGATAAAATCGTTGCATTTGAAACCATTAATTTTCATCCAAAAACATTAAATAATGAGCAAGTATCAATTGTTCAATATTTAAAAAATATAATCCCTAAAAACAGTTCACTTTTCTTTTATGGTAGTGGGTGTTTACAACAAGAAAATCAATACATCATCCATAAATTATTTGAACCATTAGAATTAATCATAAACGAAATTGCCTCTGATTTAGTCGCAGCAGGAAAAGCTATTTATGGCAAACAAAGTGGTTATGTAGGAATTTTAGGGACTGGTTCAGTTCTATGTCATTATTCTAATTCAAATATTGAAAACATCTCTGGTGGATTAGGTTATTTATTAGGCGATGAGGGAAGTGGTTATTATTTTGGAAAATTAGTTTTACAGAAATATTTCAACAATATGTGTTCTTCTAAATTTAAAGAACTAATAGAAAAAACATACGGTAGTCATTCAGAAATTCTATCAAAAGTATACGGAAATGAAGGAAAAAAATTTATTAGCCAAATTCAACTTAACTCAAATTTGTCAGCATTAAATATTGAGATTCTTGAAATTCACAAAGAAAATATTTCCCTTTTTTTAGATTTACATTTACCTAAAGTCGAAACTATTATTCAATTAGGTTTTGTTGGTTCGTATGCTTTTCATATGCATAAATTACTTGAAGAACAATTAACAAAAAGAGGAATCAAACTAACTCAAGTTATACAAAAACCAATAGATTCATTGATGAAGTATCACTTTTAGATTTATTGAATGATTACAAACTGATTTCTACTTATTTTTACAAAAAAAAATAATATGAGAGTTCTAGCAGAAGTTCCACACCCTAAATACAAAATCCAAATATTTAATTACAATAGTAAGTATATTGTAAAGATAGAATTAGATCAATATGAACAAATATTTAAAATCAACGAAATAGATGTTTTCGGATTAGAAGATGTTCAAAATATGATCACTGAAGAGTTATTAGATAACGCTTTTGATCGTTTTCTTACTATGAGAGAAGATTGGGGAAAAGCATTTGCATCAAAAAACAATATTAAAGAAAATTAAAATGAAAAAAATTATTGGTATTGCATTAGGGGTTGTATTAACTACCCTTTCTTGTTCTGAAAAAAAAACAGAAAAAGAAGTTGTAGACACTAAACCTACCGTTCCCGTAATTCGTGAAAATGGTTTGAAGATTGCTTTTTATAACCAAGATAGTTTAAAAAGTGGTTTTACTTTCTACAAACAAATGGATAATCTAGTAAAGAACAAACAGATTCAATTTCAAAAACAACTAGAAAAGAAACAATTAGATTTACAATCTTATTTAGTTGCAAATGACGAACTAGCAAAAAAAGGTCAACTATCTGATTTGCAAATGCAAAACATTCAAGCAGAGGCACAGCGAAGAGAGCAAGAAATCTATGCTTTTCAACAAAATCAAGGTGGTGCAATTGAAAAGCAAACCGTTGATTTGATGAATAAGATTTATAAAAAAATCGAAGAAGCAAGTAAAAAATACTGTGAGATACACAAGATCGACATGTTACTTGTTCAAGCATCTGGTAGTCAATTTAATTACATTAATCCTACTATGAACGTAACGAAAGAATTTATTGGGTTTTTGAATCAGGAGGAGAAAGGGAAGTAGGTATTAGTTTTTAGTCATTAGTTTTTAGTCAATAGATAATAGATAAAAGACATTAGACATTAGACGTTAGACATTAGACTTTAGATAGAAGACTTGTTTAATTTTTATTGAAAGAGTTAATTATTTTCATTTTTAAAAATAGATTATGCTTATTGCACAACAAAAATTAAAAGAAAATATAGCTGAATACATTTTGTATATGTATCAGATAGAAGATGTTATTCGCGCATACAAATTTGATTTGGAAAGAATTATGGACGAGTATGTTCGAGGACAATTGCCTGATCCCTCTTTTTTTGCATCCTATCGACAATGGTATGATGGTTTGATACGTGGAATGCATTCTCAAAAAATTGAAGAAAAAGGACATTTACACCAGATTCAAGAGGTAATGGTGGAATTATCTTATTTACACAATACGCTATTAAACATTGCGAATGATGAAAAATACAAAGGCGTTTATGAAAGAGCGCTTGATGCAATTCAAGACTTTAGAGAAAAATCAAATTTAAAAGAGAAAAATGATATCGAATTGGTATTTCATGCGATGTATATGAAATTATTGTTACGTCTTCAAAAGAAAGAAATCAATACCGAATCTGAAGAAGCTTTTGATAATATGCGCGTTATGATTGCTTA
>CANGZT010000074.1 GCA_947458955.1 Flavobacteriia bacterium
ACGGTACTCTTAAACCTAAGCAATCAAACGAAACTGAAAAAGGTAGAGAAGCTAACAGAAGAGTTGAATTTGAGGTAAAAACAAAATAATTCTACTTAAGAATATAAATAAAAAAGAGGCTGTTATAAACAGCCTCTTTTTTATTTATATTAATTTGATATAACAAGTTTTTAATTAAAGATTAAATTGTTTTTAAAGTATTATTCACATTCGTGTTGATAATCTTGTCTATTTGAAAATGATTTAAAGATTATTTCTTCTTTTAAAACTGGTTGACCGGCATCAACCCAAGCTGTATACCAAATAGAACCAAGATTTTCTATTGCAAGCTTGATTCTCTTTTCAACCATTCCGTTTAGTTTTTGATTATATTCACTTATGTAAGCATAGCTATATGTTTTCTTTTCATTTTTTAAAGGAAATGTATATTTAGTGATTTTATTTTCTGATGTTAATTGTTTATCAATATTTAAAACAGAGGTAACATCTCCATTTGATTTAGAAATAATGTGCCAAATAAAATTATTTAGGTTATCTATGTATTTTGCTTTATTAGTAAAATATTTAATATCGTTAATAATATAGTCAACTACTTTTGTTTCCCACAAGCTATGTATACCATGTTGATTTGTCAACTGACCATTATAATTATTGGTAGTATGCAATGGTACATGTGAGTCTGCAACGTAATGACCTAGTTCAGAAGCATATTTTAAAATATTTTTATATGATTTTTTTTCAAATGCATCTTGAAGTAGGAATTTGTATTGAATAATTCTCCAAGGTAATATTCCATGTTTGTAGAGAGTATCTTCTGGTATTAAAGTTGAAATTTTTTTCCAAGATAGAGAATGTAAGCTATCTATGTTTTCATAAAATTCCATATCAATATAATGACCAGCTCCTTCTTTTTTATTGGAATACCTTCTGCTATCTGGAGCAGTTGAATGTTCGGTGATATACTCTATGTTTTTTTTAAAAAAGATTGAAATTTCACTGGGTAAAGTGAAAATAGCCATTCGATTGATTAATTTATGTCCTTGAAATCCCCATTTGTTTTGATTTTCAAAAGAAAAAAAACCAATACAAATTATACCCGCTAATATTTTTTTAGAATAGGCTTTCTTCTTCATTTAAGGAAACTAATTCGTTTTTCTTTAAATATGGTATTACGTTAAGTTGATTTGGCGTTAGACAATATTTAATATCTTTATTTAAATTAAGTTTTTTTAATCTTCTTCTATGAGAACTTGCTTTTAAGAAAGCAAATGGACTTTTTTTAGCTTCTTTGTATAATTGTTTTACACAGATTGTTGAATCCTCTTCTGAATAGAAATTACCACTAAATATTAAAATGTCAGCAATTGCTCCTGCACATATAGAGTCTTCAAGATTAAATTTATCTTGCCAACCAGAACACAGACAAAGTACATTTTTGTTTTGTTTTATAAGCCAGCTAGTAAGTGCCTCAAGATTGACTAGTGATCCAATTATCACTTGCCCAGAATATTTACTTATTTCAATTGCTTTTGTTCCGTTTGTTGTTGTTAAAACAATTTCTTTATCTTTAAATTTTGGATCCATAAAACTATATGGTGAATTTCCAAAATCAAATCCTTCTACAACCTGACCTTTTCTTTCAGCACCAACTAAATATCCTTTATTTTTATATTCTAAAGCTTTTTCGATACTATCAACAGGAATTATTGATTTAACACCGTTTGCTAAACCAGCACATATAGCCGATGTTGCTCTCAAAACATCAATAACAACAATAATTTCAAAACCTTCACTATATAAATCAAAATCTCTAGGAGATAAACAAACTTCAACTCTTTTTTTCATTTTATCTGATTAAATTAATTAGCCCACGCTTGATAATTTCTTTATCAGAGCTATCATTTATTTTTAAATTATACATATACAATCCATTAGGACATTCTTCTACTCCATAATTTCCATTCCAGCCTTCATTAATATCTGTTGACTTAAAGACAGGATTCCCCCAACGATTATAAATTGTTAATTCGTATGAATTAATTTTTGCAAAGTTAATAATAGGTAAAAACATAGGATTTTTACCAGTTGGTGTAAAAGAGTTCGGAATGAATATTTTTGGTTTAAAATAATAACAGATTGTATTTGAGTAACTTTCAGATTTTGTTCCAAATTTATTTATGTTTTCTATTCCTTTAACCCTGAAGCAAATCTGACCCTCAAAATTTTCTTTATTTTCTATTTTATGGTTGAATAAAGTTGTTGTATCAGAAACAATTTTATGGATGCTATTAAAGTTAATTTTGTCATATGATTTTTCAATTATATAACTATTTACTCCACCATAGAATCCTAAGTAATTATTAAAAAATGTTGATGTTGTTAAAGAGTCTTCCTGTAAATTGTTTTCTTTCAATAGTATGGTTTTTTGTATAAAATGTTTAAGAGCATAATTTCCACAACTATCTACATGTTGTACGTAATAGCTGTAATTATAATTTAACGGATTGACATCAAAGTCTTTGAAAATAATTTCATTTTTATTTGCTTCTATTTTATCAATTTCCACAAATTCATTTTGTTGATTTAGTTTAAATAAGGCTAGTTGTTTTAATCCTGTAGTTGGACTTAATGTATGTTTTAATTCAATAAATTCATTGTTTTTAATGGTTGCATAATTTGTATAACTTATTTTAGGTTCAGTAGGTGATTTTGAATAAATTGGACATAAATTACTAAAAAAAGTATGACCAGATTTTAAGTGTGTTTCTATAGTAACCACATTATTAGTGAATTTTTCTAAAGTTAATTCGTAATTACTTGTATATGTTGAATCAATTAGATTCCATTTATTATTCTTTTTTAAGAATATTCTATAAATTTTTATATCATCTTGAATATTAAGTCTATTCCAAGTTAGATTTGTAGTTTTCGAACAGACGTCGTAATTATAATTCAAAATCGTTGAATAAAAATTGGTTGATTGCGCACTAGTTTGATATTTAGGGGGAGTAGAGTAACAATAATCAAATGCAGCAATTCTATAATTTGATATCATTTTTGTCGTTGGATTAAAGATAGTATAATAGTTATTCAATGTATTATTTGTTTTTAACACGGTATCTAAAGTGCTGCTTAGTCCATTTATCTCCTGATAGATAATGTAGCCTTGAATATCTCTTTCTTTTGACTTATTCCAAGTTATTTTTAAATTTTGATTTGTTGTATCAAAACCAATTGATGTAATTGAAGGTATATTAGGTTGATATTTATCCTCCAGTGTATCAGATATTAAATTTGAATAATTAATACAATCATTTTTTAAAACACCAAGGCGATAAAAAATTAGATTTTTGTTACAAATATCTATTGTGTCGAAAAAGTTTTTTGTTTCAAATAAAAAGCTATCAATTTTTTCCCATGTGCTAGTATTTGTTTTACGTTCTATATAGCTTTGATTTTTATCTAGTTTAATATTATTGTTCCATTTAATTTGCTCAATTCCTTCTTCGATTTTTACACCATTTATTTCTAGTATCTTAGTTGTATCTGTTTTAAATTTAATTTCATTGCTATTACATAAAATACTTGTAGTAAGAAAAAAATTGTTGTGTTTAAAAGTACTTGGAATAGATGCAGTTGTATTTGAAATATTATTTATGCTGATAATGGGTACAAATGGGGATTCAACTGAGAATAATTCATATTTGAGAAAAAGCCCTTGATTATCATTTGGTTTACGCCAATTTAATGTAATATCTCCATTTATCTCTTCAGAGACACACACACTTTTAGGAAAGTCAATTCCACATCTTTTTTTTATTTCTTGAGAATTGACTTTAAATAATATTGTTATAAATAGTAATAATATATAAAAGCGAATCATTAATTAATTTTTACCAGCAGTAATTATAGTAAGTTTATTCCAGTTCAAATATTTGTTAGCTAGTTCTTTAAGTTCATTTGAGGATATTGTATTTATTCTAGAAATGACATCATTATAATAATCTAAATTTAATCCATGCATACTAACTCCTAAATATAAGTCCATAAGTGAATTGGGTCCATCAGCGCTTTTTAGTAATTGGCCTAATAAATAATTTCTGACAAGATTTAGTTCATCATCTGGAATAAGTTCATTAGATAAACGTTCAATTTCTTTTTTTATTTCATCCAATGTTGGTTTCACAAATTCGCTTCCAACTTCAGTAGCAATAACAAATGATCCTGAAAGATATGATTCTAAAATTGCAGATCCTATTCCATAGGTATAACCTTTATCTTCTCTAATATTTGACATTAATCGACTTCCAAAATAGTCTCCTAAAATGGTTTGTAATATTTGAAAATCAATAAATTCCGGGTTGGATTTATTGAATAATGGCATACCTATTCGAATAGCTGTTTGAAGCGCATCTACTTTATCAATATGAAATTCACCTATTTGATTTATAAAGTTTCCTTCGAAGTTTGTTTCTGTTTCGTTCTGCCAATCTTTTGTTTCTTCTGTAAGTAGCGTTATTTGGTCTTCATTTAAATTTCCAACAACAACTATTTTTCTTAAACCCTTTAAATAATACTTTTTGTGAAAAGCTTGTACTTGTTCTTTTGTAATACTATCGTATTCTTCCAGGTTTATTTGACGTGAATATCTTTCAGAATTTGAGTACATTTTCTTTTGAAATTCTCTACGAGCTAGATAACTTACTTTTTCAGATGAAATTAAGTATTGTTGTTTTCTTTCGCGTATTAAATCTTGAATTTCACTTTCAGGAAATTGACAATCCCGTATCGCTTCACATAACAATTGGATTGCTGCTGAGGTGTTTTCTCTCAAACAATAGATGGCAACTACAGCTGATTCCTGATTTGTTTCAAAGTCAGTGAAAACACCAAGTTCATTGATTTCTTCGTTGATTTGAATGCTATTTTTGGTAGATGTACCAGCTAACAGTAGCCCATTGGTAAAAGAAGCTACTTTGTTTTCAGAATGAATTGTTCCAGCGTTGAAATGTAATTCAATACGAACCGTTTCATCTGATACTTCTTTCATCCAAATAAGTTCAGTGTCTGAATTTAATTTTCTAACACTAGGGTAGAGAAAATTGATTTTCTCAATTTCATTTAAAATAGGTGCTTGAGATCGATTTAACATGTTAGATAGCTTTTACTTTTAAAACGGAACAATTGGTTTGATTTAATAGTTGGTTTGCCATAGTGTAGATATGACGTTCATTAATTTCATCAATAATTTTTTGTTCTTCATTTACACCATTTGCATCACCAAGTAATTCAAAAAAAGATAAATTCATCGCACGATTCAACATACCTTGTTCTTGAAATGCTTTAGCAGTATTTATTTTGTTTTTTAATCTTTTTAATTCTTTTTCACTAATTACTTCCGATTTGATTTCGTCTAAAACTTTCCAAATAGCACTTTCTACTTCGTTAAAAGTAGTATTGTTTGATAATTTTGCCTCTATAATCAATAGCCCTTCATCAATAGACCCTGTTATATATGCGAATATATCAGTAACTAATTTTAATTCTTTTTGAAGTTTAACATACAATCTTGAAGATTTGTCACGTCCAATGGCATCTGAAAGTAAATCACTTGCATAATACTCAAACGACTTTCGTTCAGGCATTTTAAATGCAAAATAAATTGCATCAGAAGGAACTTTTCGTTCGATGGTTTTTTCTTTTAATAATTCTTGTTTTGGTTCTTTAGGTAGGATACGTGCTGGTTTTATTCCACTAGGAATACCTCCAAACCATTTTTCTACTACTTGTTTGATGTAGTCTAATTCAAAATTTCCTGCAATACACAAAATGGCATTTGATGGGTTGTAAAATTTAGTAAAAAAAGCTTTCACATCGTCCATAGTAGCATCTTCAATGTGTTTTAATTCTTTTCCAATCGTTGCCCATTGATAGGGATGTGCTTCGTATGCTAGTGGTCTTAATTCAAGCCAAACATCTCCATAAGGTTGATTTAGATAACGTTGTTTAAATTCCTCTATTACTACATTGCGTTGTGTTTCTAAACTTTTTGTAGTAAAAGCTAGAGATAACATTCTATCAGACTCTAACCAAAGTGCAGTTTCTAAATTTACAGCAGGGATAATATCGTAATAGTTAGTTATATCATTTGAAGTAAATGCATTACTTTCTCCTCCTGCTAATTGAAGAGGCGAGTCGAAGTCTGGTATATTGATAGATCCGCCAAACATTAAATGCTCAAATAAATGTGCAAATCCTGTCTTTTCAGGATGTTCATCGCGCGCACCGACATCATATAAAGTGTTTACTACGGCTAATGGTGTCGTTGGATCGTGATGAAATATAACACGTAACCCATTTGATAGTGTAAATCGTTCAAATTGTATCATTAAAAATTGAATTTTTCAGTATTTTGTTCTTGTATTGCTATCTTGAATTCATTTATTATCTCATGAATAATTTCAGCAGCAGTTTTTATTTCTGTGATTAAACTTGCAACTTGTCCAACTTCTAATTCACCTTCAACCAAATCTCCTTCAAACATTCCTTTTTTTGCTCTACCTTTTCCTAATAGTTTTGTTAATTGTTCTTGAGTTGCTTCATCTTCGTAGGCTTTTTCTAATTTTTGATAAAATGCATTTTTGATCAATCTTACTGGAGTAAGCTCTTTCAATGTTAACATTGTTCCACCTTCATCAGTATTTAGAACTGAATTTTTAAAAGATTCGTGAGCACTAGATTCTTTAGAAGCTATAAAACGACTTCCAATTTGAACACCATCAGCACCTAAATTCATAACAGCCAGCATTGCTCTTCCTGTTGCAATTCCGCCTGCGGCAATAAGTGGAATTTGAATTTCTTTAGCAACTTTAGGTATCAAGCATAAAGTAGTCGTTTCATCTTTACCATTATGACCACCCGCTTCAAATCCTTCAGCAATAACAGCATCAACTCCGGCCTCTTGGGCTTTTAATGCAAATTTTAAACTAGAAACTACGTGTAATACAATGATTCCTTCGGATTTAAGTTTGGAGGTCCATATTTTAGGATTACCAGCAGATGTTATAACAACTGGAACATTATGTTTAATTATTGTTTCAATATGTTTGTCAATATCAGGGTAAAGTAGTGGTAGATTTACGCCAAAAGGATTTGAAGTATTTTCTTTGCATTTTTGTATTTGTGAATCTAACACTTCAGGATACATTGAACCTGCACCAAGTATTCCCAATCCTCCCGCATTTGAAACGGATGAAGCTAATTCCCAACCAGAGCACCAAATCATTCCAGCTTGAATGATAGGATATTGTATGTTAAGTAAAGTTGTAAGTTTATTTTTCATAGAGAAACTTTCCATCAAAACGACTAAAATACAAAAGTCTTTTCGATTTATTGGTTAAATTCGTTCGTTTAATACATCAAATGTAGACCTGTATGAAGATTAAAAGTTGGCTTGAGGCATTCCGATTAAGAACATTACCACTTTCTATTTCTGGTATTATTATGGGTTCTTTTATTGCAAAATCAAAAGGTTTTTGGGATGTTTCCATTTTTATATTTGCTCTTTTAACAACCATTTTATTTCAAATCGTTTCAAACTTAGCGAATGATTTAGGAGATTCCTTGAAGGGTACAGATAACGAAAATCGAGTAGGCCCTGCACGAACTGTTCAAAAAGGTGAAATTTCAGTATCACAAATGAAAACAGCAGTTTTTATTTTTAGTGTTTTATCATTGATTTCTGCAGGGTATTTGATTTATATCAGTTCAAAAGGTATGAGCCAAAATACCATATATATCTACATGATTTTAGCCCTTTTGTCTGTTATAGCAGCAATAACTTACACTGTTGGTAAAAAAGCATATGGGTATTATGGATTAGGAGATATTTTTGTCTTTGTTTTCTTTGGTTTGGTAAGTGTTATGGGAAGTTACACATTGTATTCCAAAATTTTTGATTTTGTTACTTTATTTCCTGCAATCGCAATTGGTCTGTTGAGTACTGCTGTATTGAATTTAAACAACATGCGAGATCAAGTTAACGATAAATTATCCAATAAAAACACGTTAGTCGTTAAATTAGGATTTAATCGCGCAAAATTCTATCATTTTTGTTTAATTATGGTAGCGTTAATTTCTTATTGGGGCTATTTTAAATTTGAGTTAACTAGTTTGATTTATGTTTCACCTTTTGTTTTTTTATTAATTCATTTAAAGAAAGTGGTTCAGGTATTAGATCCAAAAGATTTTGACCCTGAATTAAAAAAGGTAGCACTATCTACTTTCTTTTTAAGTCTATTATTTGCCATTATTTCAATCTTGTTTTAGCGATGAATAACTATCATGCAACGTTTGAAAAAAAGACCTATATCTTCAAACAGCCAAGTGGAACGAGTAGAGGGGTTCTTACCGAAAAACATGCTTGGTTTATTTATTTAACTTCAACCAATAGAACAGATAGAATTGGAGTAGGAGAGTGTAGTATTATTCCTGGTTTATCTCCTGATTTTAATGATTTTACAGAGTATGAACGTAAAATTCAAGAAGTCTGTCAAAAAATAGATTATTATATTGAAAATCAAATAGAATTAGTTAGTTTTCCTTCCATTCTTTTTGGTCTAGAGTCAGCTTTATTGGATTTGCATTCAGATGTAAAAGGTATATTTTTTGATACTTATTTCACTCGAAGAGAACGTGGAATTCCAATTAATGGTTTGATTTGGATGGGTTCAAAAGAAAATATGCTTCAACAAATTGAGGAAAAGCTAATTCAAGGGTTTACATGTTTGAAAATGAAAGTTGGTGCTATTGATTTTGATCAGGAATTGGATATTCTAAAAAGCAT
>CANGZT010000075.1 GCA_947458955.1 Flavobacteriia bacterium
ACAGAAATTGACTTTTATAACCCTGAAATTCAATTCAAATCCTATACGAATGGGAAATATTTATTTTGGAATTTCGGTGATGGTACCTACTCCAATTATAAAAACCCAACCCATAAATTCCCAGAAAACCCAGGAGAATACATCATTGATTTAACGGCTTCAAACATGGAAAATAATGCGTGTAGCAGAACTGTTACCCGTTCCATTTTTATGCCTGAACCAGTAATCTATTTTATCCCCAACACATTTACACCGAATGGTGACGAATTAAATAATGTCTTTCAACCGGTTTTCACCTTTGGGTATGACCCACAAAATTATGGGTTTTACGTTTACGACCGTTGGGGAGAACTTTTGTTTGAAACACATGATACTAAAATCGGTTGGGATGGTACGTATGGAAATCAAATTGTTCAAAATGATACGTATATCTGGAAATTAGAATTTAAAGAAAAATTGAAAGAAGATAAGCATTCAAAAGTTGGTCATGTTGACTTACTGAGATAAAAAAAGGTGGTCTAGAAAATCTAAACCACCTTTTACTATTTCTCCACTTAATTATTAAGCATCAATCTTAGCGTATTTCGCATTCTTCTCAATAAACTCACGTCTAGGAGGAACCTCATCACCCATCAACATAGAGAAAATCTGGTCACACTCAGCAGCATTCTCTATCGTTACCTGGCGAAGTGTACGTTTTTCAGGATTCATGGTAGTTTCCCACAACTGCTCTGCGTTCATCTCTCCAAGACCTTTATAACGTTGAACGTTTACTGATGTTTCTGCTCCATTCCCTTTCAATTCTTGAATCAAACGATCACGTTGATCTTCATTCCAAGCGTATTCAGACTTCTGTCCTTTTTTAACTTGGTATAAAGGAGGCGTTGCAATATAAATATATCCATTTTCAATCAACTCTTTCATGTAACGGAAAAGGAAAGTCAAAATCAAAGTCTCAATGTGAGAACCATCGACATCGGCATCACACATAATGATAATCTTGTGATATCTCAACTTTTCTAAATTCAATGCTTTTGAATCTTCTTCTGTTCCAATACGTACCCCTAAAGCAGTGTAAATGTTTTTTATCTCTTCGTTTTCGAAGATTTTATGTTGCATTGCTTTTTCAACATTCAAGATTTTACCTCTTAAAGGCATAATAGCTTGAAAATGTCTATCTCTTCCTTGTTTAGCAGTTCCACCCGCAGAATCTCCCTCGACAAAGTAGATCTCGCATAAAGCAGGATCTTTCTCTGAGCAGTCAGCTAACTTACCAGGTAGACCAGAACCGGTCATTACATTTTTACGTTGAACCATCTCACGTGCCTTGCGTGCAGCATGTCTAGCACGTGCAGCAAGAATTACTTTCTCAACGATTAATTTTGCTTCACTTGGATGTTCTTCTAGATATACCGCTAACATTTCAGAAACACCTTGAGAAACAGGAGCGGTAACTTCTCTGTTACCTAATTTCGTTTTGGTTTGCCCTTCAAATTGCGGTTCTTGTACTTTAACTGAAACAACAGCAGTCAAACCTTCTCGGAAATCATCTCCGTCAATTTCAATTTTTTCTTTTGCTAGTATACCAGAATCGGTAGCGTATTTTTTCAAGGTATTTGTTAAACCTCTTCTAAATCCTGATAAATGGGTTCCTCCTTCGTGGGTATTGATATTGTTTACATAAGACTGAATATTCTCCGTGTACGAAGTATTATAAGTCAATGCTACTTCTACAGGAATACCCTCTCTTTCTCCTTCAAAATATATCACATCTGGAATCAATGCCTCTCTATTTCTGTCCAAATATTTTGCAAATTCCATCAAACCTCCCTCAGAAAAGAATCTGTCAGAAACAGGTAATCCTTTTTCATTAAAATTACGGTTATCAATCAAATGAATCGTAATTCCTTTATTCAAAAACGCTAATTCTCGTAGACGAGCTGCAATGGTATCGTAATTATATACCGTAGACTCAAAAATAGAACCATCTGGCTTGAAAGTAACCATGGTTCCTGTGATATCAGTTTCGCCAATCACACGAACATCATACAAAGGCTTACCGATGCTATATTCTTGTTCAAATACTTGTCCATCACGATGAACCTCAGCACGTAAATGAGTAGAAAGTGCATTCACACAAGAAACACCTACACCATGTAAACCACCAGATACTTTATACGTATCCTTATCAAACTTTCCTCCAGCATGGAGTACAGTCATAACGATTTCTAAAGCTGATTTCTTTTCTTTTGTATGAATCGCCGTAGGAATACCACGACCATTATCTTTTACCGTAATTGAATTATCTTCATTGATATAAACATGAATGGTATCACAATGTCCCGCTAACGCCTCATCAATAGAGTTATCTACTACCTCGTAAACAAGATGATGCAATCCTTTAATTCCAACATCTCCGATATACATCGCAGGTCTTTTTCTAACTGCTTCTAACCCTTCTAAAATCTGAATATTATCCGCAGAATACTCATTTTGTTTTAAATCTTCGCTCATATTTATTTTGAAAATGTTAAGACTACTTTTCTAAAAATAGAAAGCGAATTTACAAAATTTGAGGCTGTTTTGCTAACTAAAAATAAGGGAAGAAATACAATTTATCAACAAAACTAGACAAGAAAAATTCTACTGCTTAATCCATTGAATGATAGAATTATCTAATGGGGATGTACTTGGATCAACTACCCTTACTAACACCCCTTTCTCATCAATTAGATATTTCTGAAAATTCCACTTGACTTTGTTATCTTCTAATTTATTCAAAGACTTAGTTGTAAGATACTCATACAAGGGGTGTTTATCTTTGCCTTTCACCGTGATTTTTGACATCATCGGGAAGGTAACACCATAATTTTTTTGACAGAAAGACTTTATTTGTTCATTTGTTCCAGGATCTTGACTTAAGAAATCATTTGTTGGAAATCCAATAATTACAAACCCTTGGTCTTTATATGTTTTATATAATTTTTCCAATTCTTCAAACTGAGGAGTTAACCCACATTTAGATGCGGTATTGACAATCATTACTTTTTTACCTTTAAGCTTTTTTAAATCATAGGCTTCCCCATCAATGTCTGTTACTTTAAAGTCATAGATTTGTTGACAACTAGCTTGAAAAGCAACAATTAATAAAAAAAGTAAAGCGATTTTTTTAAATACTGATTTCATTTTAAAAAATTTATATAATGATGTAACAATTGAATTACAGTTTCGTTCAAATAGTGTATGAATTTTTTCAAAGTATTTGGTTTTATTCCCTTCCTTTTATCGGTTGGTTTTTCGCAAACAGACTTTAATGGGGTTTGGCAAGGCATTCTTCATAAAGACGGAAGTAAGCTATCAGAATCTAGCATTTTATTTGTAGAATTTACCGTTGTAGATAAAAACTTAACTGGAAAAACCAGAGATGAACTCCCTAAAAGCGAGCATTACATCATACATCGTATCAAAGGACAAAAAATTGACAGTGTTACCATAAAATTCAAACAATATGTAGCTGAAAATAAAAAACTTAATGTAAGAACAACATGGATTCCCATTGAATGCACACTCAAATATGATTCAATTACTGGTTATTTAAGTGGAAGTTTTAACCAAACTGCTGGTAGAAAATCAGGAGGAAAATTAATTATGTATCGATCAAACGCTGTGTTTTCTGACAATGATATGATTATGCTTCACCAAAGTTGGCGTGATGTATTTATTGATGATCTCAATAAAAAAAGAAAAGCACCCGAAATCAGAGAAAAAGAACGAAGAAACTTTGTATTCGAACCGATTTACTTTGATTACGATAAAGATGAACTCAAAGCTGAATATTTCACTTACTTAAGCGATATGGCTCGAATCGTTCTTGACCATACTGATTTGAGAATCAAAATGACGGGACATACAGATGCTGATGGATCTGATGTATACAACAAAGATTTATCTCAACGAAGAGCAAAAGTCATTCAGGATTTCTTTGTAAAACAAGGGATACCCTTGCATAAAATTGTCATCGATTTCAAAGGAGAAAGTGAACCCATTGACAACAATAAAACAGACAACGGAAAACAAAGAAACAGAAGAGTTGATTTTGCTTTTATCTAAAAACTCAACCAGTCTATTTTTTGCCTCAACAATTGAAGAGTCTCTTCTTCTTTGGAATCTTTAACCGGCTGATAGTCATATTCCCAATTTGCTAATGGAGGCATCGACATTAATATTGATTCTGTTCTTCCTCCCGAATAAAGGCCAAATTTTGTTCCTCGATCATGGACTAAATTAAACTCTACATACCTTCCCCTACGTAAATTTCTCCAAGCAATCTGATCTTGTGAATAATTTTGATCTTTACCCAATAGAGCTTGTTCAGAATAAATAGCAACAAATGAACCCGCTAGGGTTTTACAATAATTGAAAATTTCTGCTTTCGTTAAATTTGAATTTTTATCTGACAAGTGATCAAAAAAGATTCCACCAATACCGCGTGATTCTCCTCTATGTGGGATGTGGAAATAATCATCTGCCCACGCCTTATGCTTTGGATAAAACGCAACATCAAAACGATCACAAATATCTTTTAAGCGTTGATGAAATAAAACAGCTTGATCTTTTACTATATAATGAGGTGTTAAGTCTATTCCTCCGCCAAACCAATAAGTTCCATTATCCAACTCAAAATAACGCACATTCATATGAATAATAGGAACATGAGGATTTATTGGATGTAATACGATGGAAATACCTGTTGCAAAAAAGTTGCCTTCCGACATCCCTAATTGCTTCATCATCGCTTCTGAAACAGGTCCATGGACAGCAGAAAATGCAACTCCTCCTTTTTCCAAAACTGCTCCTTCAATAATGGTATTGGTTCTACCTCCTCCTCCTTCTGGTCTAACCCATTCATCTGAACGGAAGAATGCTTTTCCATCCAAATTTTCCAAACCAATACAAATTTCTTGTTGTAATGCTTTAAAATCAGCTGCTATTTCTTCCTTATTCATTTACCTCTGCAATTTTTTGAATTTTAAAGTTGCTTTGTTTAAAAACAAAACATGCTTCATTTTCCTTACCACTACCCTCTAAGGTTTCTCTCATTTGAAAATGATTGATTACGCCTCGTTCTGGCACTAGATTTAAAATATTTGTTTGAATGAAATGCATAGTAACATCAAAACCTTGAGCAGCATATTTGGTTAACTGCGTATTATATTTAGCTCGATAAATTTTCTTTAGTTTTTTTACTTCATCGCTATTCACATCAAAATTCACCGAGGCACAATATTGAAAATTTAATTTATTCTTTACTTCCGAAGGAATATCATCGTAATTCAACCAATCTCTCGTGCCAAATAAATTGACTTGATTAGTAGTTGATTTGCTAACAATATTCATTAAACTATTAGCAATTGTCGTAGAAAATATGCGATCTCTACTCAGCACAACAAAAACTAAGTTCTTACCCTTTTTAGATACTGAAGACAACTCTTTCTCTCCTACTTCATACAATTTTTTTGGACCTAATTTCATAAAAGAAGTACGAAAAGCTTGGTATAATTCGTTGTCCTTTGAACCGACCTTTACTAGAATAACTTGTTCCGTTTGATGATTATTATACACATATTTAGCAAGTTTCTTTGCTAAAGTAATATCTGATGTTGTTGCGTTAAAAACAAAAGGATTATTTTTTAAATAAGAAGTTGTTCCTACAATTGGACTTATTAAATTTATTTTTTTATCTAAGCAATAAGAAACCGTTTTTTCTAGATTATCTCCACTAAATGGACCGATTATTAAACCAGATGAAATTACTTCTTGTTTTCGTAAAACTGGCATTAAATCACTTGTATCATTACCAACATCATGAACAAACACATTTCCTTCATAACCCAATTTCACTAAAGAATCCAAAGCAATTTGAGCACCCATATAAAATTCTGTTGCAATTGCACCAGTGGGATCACCTTGTTTATCCGCATTAAAAGGCAATAAAAAAGAAATATCCTTAGAGGTATTAGCTTTCTCTAAGATCGGTTTAACGGTATCAATTTTATTATTTACATCTTGTAATGACCGAATTGCAACTTCTTTGGCTTCTTTACCATAAATCGGAACTTTCAAAGTCATTCCTGGCTTAATTTGGTTTGAAGAAACATTATTTAACTTCGCTAATTCATCCACTGTCAACATAAAACGTTTCGAAATACTATATAATGTTTCGTGTTCAAGTACCTCATGCACAATAATTGTATCTGCCACTTTAGTGCTTTGATTGACTTCATTGCGGTATTTCATATAATCTCCAGGTAATAAAATCACCTGACCAACCGATATGTTTTTTGTGATTCCCGGATTCAATTTCAGAATATCCTCTTCTTTGAGATTATACTTTTTCATGATTCCGAAAAACGTTTCTCCTTCTTTTATCGTGTACGAAAAAGATTTTGCTGATTCACCAATAATTGGAATGACTATTTTTTGACCCAACTTTACCACTCCATTTAATTGAGGATTCAATGCTGAAACCTCATCGACAGAAACTTCATATTCTTTACAAATTGAAAATAAAGTTGCTCCAGACTGAACTGTATGCAAATAGTATTTCTTTCCTCCTTTCTCAACAGTCTCTGTTGTCCTCTGGGTAAAGCCTAGGAATGAAACCCAAACAAAAACAAATAGTATAGTTAGTTTTTTCATAAAAAACACTTAATAATCAAAAAGAAGGCTGCTCCACGAAGAACAGCCATACTAAATTTATTCCCACTCAATCGTTGCAGGTGGTTTAGAACTAATATCATATGTAACTCTATTAATTCCTTTAACTTGATTAATGATCTTGTTCGAAATTTTCGCAAGAAATTCGTAAGGTAAATGTACCCAATCAGCAGTCATTCCATCTGTTGAAGAAACAGCTCTCAAAGCGACAGCATTCTCATACGTACGTTCATCACCCATTACACCAACAGATTGTATCGGTAAGAAAATCGCACCTGCTTGCCAAACTTGATCATATAAACCATCTTCTTTCAAGCCATTTATAAAAATAGAATCTACTTCCTGTAAAATGCGTACTTTTTCCGCAGTTACTTCTCCTAAAATACGTATACCTAAACCAGGTCCTGGAAAAGGATGACGACCTAAAATTTCTGAAGGTATATGTAATGACTTCCCAACACGTCTTACCTCATCTTTAAACAATAAACGCAAAGGTTCAACAACTTGTAACTTCATGTAATCAGGTAATCCTCCTACATTATGATGAGATTTAATTGTTTGTGATGGTCCTCCATTAACCGATACAGATTCAATTACATCTGGATATATTGTACCCTGACCCAACCATTTAGCATCTGTTACTAATTTTGATTCCTCATCAAAAACATCAACAAACACTTTCCCTATCGCTTTACGCTTTAACTCTGGATCAGTTAAACCATTCAATGCTGCATAAAATTTCTCAGATGCATCTACCCCCTTCACATTCAACCCCATTCCTTTGTAAGAATCTAACACAGATTGAAATTCATTTTTACGTAGCAAACCGTTATCAACGAATATACAATGTAAATTTTCGCCGATAGCTTTATGCAATAAAACAGCAGCAACTGAAGAGTCTACACCGCCAGACAAACCTAAGATCACTTTGTCGGTTCCAATTTTTGCTCTCAACTCATTTACGGTTGATTCAACAAATGAATCAGGTGTCCAAGATTGAGCACAACCACAAATTTCAACGATGAAATTTTTAAGTAAAATACTACCCTCAAGTGAGTGATATACCTCTGGGTGAAATTGAATACCGAAAGTAGTTTCACCTTCAATATGATATCCTGCAACAGTTACATCATGCGTGCTCGCAATAATTTTGTAATTATCTGGAACAAATTTAATTGTATCTCCGTGAGACATCCATACCTGTGAACTGTCTGACATCCCTTTTGTAAGCGCATGTGTTTTATCAACAAAAGAAAGATTTGCTCGACCGTATTCTCTAATTGTTGATGGTAATACCTCACCTCCAAAATTATTCGCTAAGTATTGAGCTCCAAAACAAACACCCAACAAAGGATATTTTCCTTTAATTTCACTTAAATCTGGTGTTGGAGCTTGCGGATCTCTCGTTGAAAAAGGGCTTCCAGAAAGCACTACTCCTTTTATATGTTCACCTAATGCAGGTATTTTGTTCCATGGGTGAATCTCACAATATACATTCAATTCACGTACTCGTCTCGCAATCAGCTGTGTATATTGCGAACCGAAATCAATAATTAAAATCATTTCTTGCATGTTGCAAATATACAATAAATGGAGATTTTACAAGTCTAATTCATCTCCTGTTATTTAATTCACATTCTAAACAAATTATCAACGAATTGTTTCATTTTTGGCACATTTTATGATATTTGCAAATTGAATCTAGTCAATTTACAAAAATGAAAACCGTTATATACTTAATTTGCTTTTTTTGTGTTAATTACACTTTTTCACAACAAGTAAAAGAAAATGATCCAAAAGCTCAAACCATACTAGATAAGCTTTCAAGTAAAATGAAGACTTTAAAATCTTTTCAAATTGAATTTAGTGCATCTATTAAAAATCAATCTACGGGTACCAACCAAAGTGAAATCGGAAAAGGTTGGGTTAAAGGGAACAAATATTGTGCTACTTATGGAGACAACACTGTGATATCAAACGGAATCAAATCATGGACTGTAGTCAAAGAGGATAAAGCAATTTATCAAGCTGATGTTAATGA
>CANGZT010000076.1 GCA_947458955.1 Flavobacteriia bacterium
ACCTATTATTTTACAGAAAAAGGAGTGATAGATTTGAATTGGAGACAAAATCTCATACCCTAATTATCCTTAAAAATAAACATTTTATACTTTGTTTTTAACAAAACAATTACTGCAAATATATTTCGGTGGGTTGTGTTTATTTTGAAAAATTACAGCGGAACCCGAAAAGCGTATAGAGTAGGGGAAAAATAAATAAACTATTCAATATGAAAGAAAAAGTTACGATTGAATCTGTAAACAAGATTTCACAAATCTATTCAGTAGATGTTCATTGCAATCCTTTAATTTGCGATGTTCGTTTAGACGTTGAACAAACTGTATCTGGACAGTCAGAAACAATGAAAGATGTTCATAGCGCAAAAGCGAATGCGTATGCAAAAGCAAAAGGAGAGTTTAAAGTTGATTTGATAGTTGATCCTTCTTATGTAATTCGTACATCATTTTCAAATTTATTATTTCAACTGATTGCAAAACTCACTTTTGGATTTGTGAAATTAGGAGTTAGATATAATGTTACGATAAGTGGATATGCTGGATATTATACAAATCCAAGAAGTTATTACGATAATCAAAAAATGCAATTGGAGGATTTAAGTGAAGCGATAAAACTCGCTGGAGATACTGACTCAAGAGCGTTGAGAGTATTGAAAACGATTTTACAACCTGAGCATTCTTCATCTAACTCATCTATAACTCAAACGTCTTCAAATTTTGGAAAAGGAAAAGGGTTATTATCAAAAATTCCATTAGTAGGAAACTTATTTTAATTATAAAAATAATAATCTATGAAAGAGAAAGTAAAAATTGAATCAGTAAATAAAATTGCTCAAATTTATTCTGTAGATATACATTGTAATCCACTTATTTGTGATATTAGATTAGATGTAGATAAAGTTGTATCATCAACATCAGAGCCATTAATTACAGAGCAAAGTGCAAAAGCGAATGCATATGCAAAAGCAAAAGCAGAATTTAAGGTGGATGTAATTATTGATCCATCATATATCATTAGACAGACATTTTCAAATGCATTTTTTGCTTTTATAGCAAAAATAACTTTTGGATTTCTTAAATATGGTGTAAGATATATTGTTACAATAACTGGATATGCAGGATATTATACAAATCCAAGAAGTTATTACGATCATCAAAAACGTATTCTTGAAGATTTATCAAATGCCTCTAAAGTTACTTCGAATGCAAATGTTCATTCAATTGAAACTTTAAGAGCAATGATACAACCTGAATATACATCTTCATATTCAGAATATACAGATGGGTCATCAACATTTACAAAAGGAAAAGGAATTTTATCCAAGATACCTTTTTTGGGAAAAAAGTTTTAACTGATTAATCATGAAAGAAAATGTAAAAATTGAAAGCATCAATAAAGTTGCGCAGATTGACTCTATTGATGTGCATGCTAATTCAGTTGTTTGTGATCTGAAATTAGATGTTGAAAAAATTGTTTCAGCTAGTTCAGAAAAGTTTCGTGATGAGGAAAGTGCAAAAACGAATTCTTATCAAAAAGCTAAGGCTGAATTTGGTGTGGATGTAATTGTTGATTCAAGTTTTGTAATTAGAAAAACTACTGAAATTTCAACAACAGGTTGGGTAGGAATCATTCTATTAATTTTAGGACCTATTTTAATAATGACATTAGATCCACCTACTAATTTCATGTTAGGAATCTTATGTGAAATTATTGGTTCAATTTGTTTAATGATAGGTGTAAATCGTTTTTATACAGCTGTAATTTCAGGTTATGCTGGTTATTATATAAATGCGAGAAACTATTACGATCAGCAAAAAGATAATATGTTGAGTACTGCTAAAGCTGTAAACAATGCATTTTCTGAAACGCCTAGTTTAAATTTGGAGGAAAGAAAAATCCTAGATTTAATTAGACAAAATAACATTACAGATTCAACATTAAATACGGAACAACTTCAAGTTTGGAAAAAAAATAAACGAATTGAAAACAAATCTGATCAAACAGAAGTTTTTTATTCTGTAGTTTATCCAAATGCGACATTTGGAACTACTATAAAAGGTGTAACAAAGTTATTGAAAAATAGAAAGCCTGTAAGTGGAAGCTCATCAACCATTAAGAGTTTCATTCCAAATTTTTTTAAAGCTGCTTTGATAATTACAGCATTATTTTTCTCTTATCATTTTGTTGCTAATAAATATAGTGCATATAAGTTAAAAAAAGAGACAGAACAAAGTATGTTAGAATTGAATTCTGAAAATTTGAAAAGTATCATAATTGATTGTGAAAGAGCTATTAAAGAAATGAATCCGGCGAATATAGATTCTGCAAAAGTTGCTTCAATTAAATGGACTTATATGCCAGATGAATATACTGACTCTGTAGAAAGATATGATAAAATTCGTTCCAAAATCATGATTGATTTTAACAAAGTAATAGGAAAAATTAAAGCAGAAGAAAAATCCAAAAACATTAAAATTCTTATAGCAAGTGTGGATGAAATTATTGGAGATTATACCGGTTCAAAAGATGGTAATGATATCGAAATAGAAATATTTTCTATTAATAAATTCTTGAAAGTTAAAGCAGAATGTCGATACTATAAACTAGATGAATCAACGTATGAAAATTATGTTTCAGAAACAAAACAATTAACAGGTTCTGTTGATTTTAAAGATGGTAAAGTAGTATTTACTTTCGTTGAGCCAGGAAACAAATCAACGGATGGAAAATTTGTGCTTAATTACGATTACAATAGCTCTGAGAATTTAAATGGGGAATGGATTTCGAAAATTAATGAAAATAAAAAAACAAGTATCTGGCTTAATAAAAAAGTAGTTGAACCAACATATCAAGAGTATTATCCAGAATACGATGAATATTATGGTTATTAATACTAATTAATTTATAAAAGACACTAATGTTTAGTCCGGAATTAGAGAAGTTAATTTCAATCGCTTTAGTTGATGGAATAATTTCTGAAAAAGAAAAAAATGTTTTAATAAAAAAAGCAATTAATGAAGGTTTAGATTCAGATGAATTTGAAATAATGTTAGATGCGTATTTATTTAAATACTATGAAGAAAATCAGAAATTACCTCCTATTCCGGAAGATGAAAGTCAAAACAATAGGTGTCCAGCATGTAATGAATTTCTCCCGCAGTTTTCAATAAATTGTATAAGCTGCGGGATGGAATTAAATATTCAAAATCAAAACTTCGCAATAAATGAATTAATCCATCTATTAAGCAATTTAAATAATGAAAATGGGAAAAAGAACCATGCTTTATTAAGTGCTTTTAGTGATATTGGAGAAGAATCGAATGAGTTAGTTTCTAAAAAATGTGAGCTAATAAAAAATCATATTATACCTAACAATAAAGCGGAAATTTTATCTTTTTTATCCATTGCGATACCATTTGCAAGAAAATATGAACCAGTTAATTTTTTGAATAAATTATTAAACAATATTTCTTCCGATCAAAAAATTGCAGAGGCATGGAAAACAAAATGTGAACAAATAATTGTTCAAGCGAGATTTTCTATGACTGAAGATAAAAAAACAATTGAGGAAATAAATAAATATGCAGCAGGATTAAAAATAAATTAATTTTACTTTATGTCACTATTCAAGAATAAAGATGGTGGGTTTTCAGATGTAATAAGATGTGATCAAGATGATTATCTTATTTGGAAATGGACACCATCTGGCGAAGCAAATACTACTAAAAGGGAAAATGCAATACGATATGGTAGTTCTCTAAGGGTAAAAGATGGAGAATTAGCCGTTTTTGTTTATGAAAAAGATAATGGTCAATTATATGATTTTATTTCAGGTCCAACTGACTTAATTCTTAAAACAGCTAATTTACCAGTTTTATCAAGTATTATTGGCTTAGCTTATGCTGGAAATTCTCCATTTCAAGCTGAAGTTTATTTTATAAATTTAGCTGGAAATATTCAAATGAAATTCGGTGTTCCGTTCTTTGATATCTTTGATTTAAGATTTCCAGATTTAGCGATTCCTTGTTCAGTTAGAGGACATTTAATTTTTAACTTAACGGATTATGGTGCATTTATCAAATTAAACAGATTAAGGAATTTTGATATTGAAGATTTTAAAAGTCAAGTTAAAGACACAATTATCCGAAAAACAAAAAAAATTGTATTAGATATATTAACAACCTCGAATATTTCAGTTATTCAAATTGAAAGTAAAATTGATGAAATAAGCGGTAAAATTCAAGATTCAATCGCAAATATTGTTTTAGATGATTTTGGAATTAATATTAAACGATTTGATGTTTCCGCAATCGATATAAAAAAAGAAAGTGAAAATTATCTCCAACTTAAGAAAATTACGATTGACCAACAATCAAAAATAATTGAAGCTAAAACAGATATTGATATTGAAAATTTGAATGAAACATCACGTATCAATAGAAAAAACATTGAACTTGGTGTTGAAGGTCAAAATATTCAAGCTCATCAAATTAATAAACAATCTGAGGTATTGAAAACTGCAGCAGAAAGTTTAGGACAAATGGGCTCTGGTGAAGGAGGTTCATCATTGGATATGGGGTCAATGATGGCAAGCATGACAATGGGAGGAGCTATTGGTTCAGGTATGGCTGGAATGATGGGAAATATGATAAATAATTCCAATCAAAATATGCCGCCAGCGCTACACAATTTCATGTATCATGTTTCCATAAATGGTCAGCCATCTGGGCCTTTTAATTTACAACAATTGCAACAGTTGGTTCAAAATGGACAATTAACTAGTTTGACGTATGTATGGAAAAATGGCATGTTAAATTGGGATTATGCTCAAAATATTGCCGAATTAAATAGTTTGTTTCCACCAACCCCTCCACCATTACCGTAATTATCATTAAAATAGTTTTATGTATGAAAATAAATATTTTTAATTTCTTTATTGCTTTTTTTATAAGTCTATTGCTTTCATATTTTTTATTTAATATTAAAGATGATGAGCAAAAAATTTTACTTTCTGTTGGGGGGTTTATTCTTTTTATTAGTACGCTTTCTGTAACTATTTGTATTGCTTTTGAAGACAGACGAAAATCTATTAATTTAAAAATTTTTGGGGGTCTATTTTTTTCAATTTTCTTATTTGACAATATATTTTTTGCTACCATACATTTTAAAAATTCAACCTATATTACATTTAACGGAATTCTAATGATGTTTTTTTTACTATTAACTTACAATTTGAATAAAACAAAGCTTTCTTAATTGAACTATAAAGTTCAATTTTATCCTAAAGAGCGTAAATTGAATGCTTATATTCTCATATCTTAAATTCAATATTTTATTGAATTTTAATAATAAACTATAATATTTGATAATTTAAAACTTAGTCATATTAATAATCTAAAATAGCACTAAATTTTTGTGAATAAGTAGATTTCAATAAAAAAGAAGGGGGTCAAAGGAAAAGTATGGGTTTTCTTACAAATATATAGGTCTATTTTTCTAAAAAAAAATTAAAATATTGAGTTATTTGTTTGTTCATAAGATTATTAATTCTTAATAAAATTTCACAGGCTACCCCAAAAAGGTAGCCTGTTTTTTTTTGCTATGAAAAGTATTCTGTTTTAACTCATTATTTTTTTATTAAAAAAATGTAAAAAAGCTATTTTATAAACTTTTTTAGTTTTACTTTGTTTTTTGGTAGTATTACTATTATTTTTGTTAAGTGACTAGCTCTATCTTACATATTAAACTTGAAGAAAATTTATTCTTGAAAGATCCTACGATTTCAAAACTAGGTAAGCTAATTCTTTCAGAAGGTTTATTATTATTGAACGAAATAGGTTTGGAAGAATTTACATTCAAAAAATTGGCAAGTCGTGTTAATACAACAGAAAGTTCAATTTACCGCTATTTCGAGAGTAAACATCAATTTTTATTTTACTTATTTAATTTTTATTGGGCTTGGATGGAGATTGGAATTGTGCTCTCTACAAACAATATAGAATCACCTAAAAAAAGATTGTCGATTATAATCAAGCACCTAACTAGTGTTGTGGAAAATGATGTGAGAACACCATACATAGATGAAGCCATTTTGCAAAAAGTCATCGCTATGGAGTCTTCTAAAACATTTCTTACTAAAAAAGTAGATGATGAAAATAAAATAGGATATTTCCTTCAATATAAAAAGTTAGTTAGTGCTGTTTCAAAAGTTATTAAGGAAATCAGCCCCGATTATCCTTACCCGAACGCATTAGTAACTACAATTATAGAAAGTTCATTTCATCAACGTTTCTTTGGTCTACATTTACCTAGATTAACAAACGATCTACATGATGAAAATAATTTGAATGATTTTTTAACCAATTTATGTTTCAATACGATTGAAAATTATGGCAAATAACATTTTGACTTTAAAACCTTATCAACGTCTTCTTCGTCTGTTCAATGTGGATAGAAAAGATATTACACACATTTATTTTTATTCCATTTTTGTAGGTCTAACAAATTTAACATTGCCTTTAGGTATTCAGGCAATTATCAATATGATTCAATTAGGTACAGTATCAGCTTCTTGGATTCTTTTGATTACCTTGGTTATTGTTGGGATCATATTTTCTGGCGTTTTACAATTTGTTCAACTTCGAATCACAGAAACATTACAGCAAAAACTGTTTGTTCGTTCGTCTTTTGAATTTGCTTATCGTATACCACGTTTTGAAACACATTTAATGGCAGATACCTATACGCCTGAATTGATGAATCGCTTTTTTGATACGATGACGTTACAAAAGGGAATACCGAAATTATTAATTGATTTTTCTGCTGCTATTTTACAACTTTTATTTGGTTTGATTTTACTTTCATTTTATCATTCCTTTTTTATACTTTTTAGCTTATTTTTCTTGACTTTGCTTATTGCAGCTTTATTCATGACGGGAAAAAGAGGTGTTAAAACTGCAATTGAAGAGTCAAAATACAAATATAAAGTTGCTTTTTGGTTAGAGGAACTTGCTAGAACTATGCAAACTTTTAAATTAGTCGGTCAGAGTGATTTGCCTTTACATAGAACAAATGAGTACGTTGAAGGTTACCTAAAAAGTAGAGAGAGTCATTTTAAAGTTTTGTTGCGTCAGTTTATCCAGCTTACTAGTTTCAAAGTACTCATCGCTTTTTGTATGTTAGTTTTTGGTGGGATTTTAGTAATTAACAACCAGATAAATATTGGCCAATTTGTTGCTTCTGAAATAATTATATTACTTATAATCAGTTCTGTTGAAAAGATAATTTCTGGTTTAGAGGTATTATATGATGTGTATGCTGCTGTAGATAAGATTGGTCATGTAATGGATATTCCTATTGAATCTACCTCAAAACCGAATGCTCAAAAGTTAGAGAAAGGTCCCCTAAAACTAGAATTAAAGAATTTAACCTATTCATATAGTACAAATTCAAAGTTTGGAATTCAAAATTTATCACTAAAAATTGAAAAAAGACAACATACAGTTTTCATTGGTGAAGATGGATCCGGAAAAACTACTTTACTTAATCTTCTTGGGTTAACATATCCAATTGAGGATGGAAGTATTTGTTTTAATGATATTCCTTTGAACGATTTGGACATGGAATATATGCGAACAATTATTTCTGATTTTGTTCCAGAACAAGAACTGTTTTCAGGTACTATTGAGGAAAATATTACGATGGGAAGAATAGGGATAACTTTTCAAGATGTTTTGAGTGCTTGTGAAAAAACAAATTTACTGGAAGAAGTAAAAAGATTACCCGATGGTTTCTCGACACTTATTTTACCTGATGGTCGAGGTTTCTCTAAGAGTATGACCGAAAAAATCATGATGGCTCGTTGTATAGTAAATCACCCAAATTTATTTTTATTAGATGATCAACAACGCATTGCATCAGCAGGAAAAGAAAATGATTACTTGAAAGATTTGTTAATGGATAAAAATGCACCTTGGACTTTAATAGCTGCTACAAAACATGAACAATGGTTGCCTTATTTTGAACAAATAGTGAAATTAGAAAAAGGAAAAATCGCCTTTATAGGTTCATTTGACGAATATGTAAACTGGAAAAACAATGCTTAATTTATCAGAAAATAATATACATAAAAGATTTGACAAAGGTAAATTCTCTGCTTTTGATAAAGTGAGTTCTTTGAATTGGGAAAGATGGTTAAGAAAAAGCTTAGTGATTTTTGCCATTCTTGTATTAATATTTCTTTTATTACCTTGGACTCAAAATGTGAGTTCTAAAGGCTACCTAACCACATTGTATCCTGATCAAAGACCACAAACAGTACATACAATTATTGCTGGTAGATTGGAAAAATGGTATGTTAAAGAGGGGGATTTTGTAAATCAGGGTGACACACTCGTTTTTATTAGTGAGGTTAAAAGTGATTATTTTGACCCTTCTCTAGTAAATAGAACATCTGATCAGGTTGATTTTAAATCTAAAAGTATAGAAGCATATAGTAGAAAAATTGAAGCACTTCAAAGGCAACTAACTGCTTTTAAAGAAATGAAAGTGCTTAAAACAAAGCAAGCAAAAAATAAATTAAAACAAGCAAGAGTTAAAGTAAAATCAGATAGTGTTGATTATATTGC
>CANGZT010000077.1 GCA_947458955.1 Flavobacteriia bacterium
AATCATCAAACACTTTTTCTACAACACAACCTTGAGCTGTTATAATTTTCAATTTAACATCATATTTACCTACATCATAATTAATTACAGCAGGATCCTTTCCATTGTAGGTTGTGCCATCACCAAAGTTCCATTCCCAACTTTTAATAGGATTATTTACCTCATCATTTGACGTAGATAAATCACTTAATTTAACCGGTAATATTGAGCAACCATTAGTAGTATCTGCTGTAATTTTCACCACAGGGTTAGCAACCTCAATCAAACCAGTCTGAACAGAAGCACCTGAACAACCATTACTTGATTTGGAGGATAGTGAAACTGTCATTTTACCTTCTGCCTTATAGGTATGAGAACCTGGATCTTTTCCCTCAAATTTAGTTCCATCACCAAAATCCCAAATATAATCGGTCATTCCATAGGAATTATTCGTAAAACTAACTGAAAACCCTGGGCATATTTTAGTAGTATTTACAGAAAAAGAGGGAGCAGGTAAGGGTTTCGATGTTACTTTATAAAAGGTGTGTGATTCACATTGAGTTGCATTGTTTATAATTTTCAAATCAACCATAAAATTTCCTGCTTTTTTAAACTCTGGAAAAACAGTATCGTTATCTTGTCCAGAAGTACCATCACCAAAGTACCAAGAATAAGAATCTACTTGCATTGTAGCTTTAGCAGTAAGCATAGTTCCTGCCTTCGCACAAAACATATCTTTACCTGAGATGGTAGCCCTAAAATCATAAATTTGAAACGTTTTACTTGAAGAAGGTACTTTACACCCTGGTAGGTTTGTAACAATCGCCAACGTAGAAGTAAACTTCCCTGTAGAACCATAAGAAATCGTTCCTGGATTATATAAATTATTACTCTGACCATTTCCAAAATTCCAACTGTATGTTATCCCATCCGTTTTTACAGAATTATTAGTAAAAACTAGATTTGCAGGAACTTCACATTTGTCTCCAACAATACCAAAATCTAAATTGGGGACAGGTATTACTTCAATGATTTTTGAAGTCTCAGTAGTAGAACCTGTTGAAGTTATGATCGTTAGAGTGACCTCATATTTTCCTGGATTTGAAAAACTATGAGTTGTACTTTTTTGACCAGTCGAAGAATAAACTACACCATCACCAAAATCCCAATTGGAAGTACTAACAGAACCTGTTGACTTATTATTAAATGAAACACTCCCTCCAACGCATGCTTTAACATAATCTACATCAAAAATAGCCTTAGTAGATTGACTAAATACAAACGTACTAAACCAAAAAAGACACAATATGAACAGACTACTACGCCACATTTGAGACAAAATATGTTAAAAATAACAATAAATTTTAACATATCAGGCTATTACAGGTCTTAGCCATTTTTCACATTCTTCAAAAATTTGATTTTTTCTTTTTGCTAAATCCTGTACTTGTTCCTCTGTTATTTTCCCTAAACCAAAATACTTAGCTTCTGGGTGGCCAAAATACCAACCACTTACAGAACTTACAGGTAACATGGCTAAACTTTCAGTTAAAGATACTCCTGTTATTTCTGTAGCATTTAAAATTTCAAATAAGCCAATTTTTTCTGTATGATCAGGGCAAGCCGGATACCCTGGAGCTGGTCTTATTCCTCTATAAGATTCCCTTATTAATTCTTCATTAGACAGTAATTCATCTGAAGCATACCCCCATAGTTCTTTGCGAGTATATTCATGTAAAAACTCAGCGAATGCCTCTGCAAATCGATCTGCTAATGCTTTTAATAATATCGCATTATAATCATCATGATCATTTTCAAATTCAGCAACCTTTTCATCTAAACCACCACCCGTAGTAACAACAAAGGCACCAATGTAATCATTCATATTTGATGATTTAGGTGCTATAAAATCAGAAAGGGCTAAATTAGGTTGACCTTCTGCTTTTTTAGTTTGTTGCCTTAACGTAAATTGCGTATGAATTACATGATTTCTAGTTTCATCACTATAAATCTCAATATCATCTCCAACTGAATTTGCTGGAAATAAACCTACAACTGCTTTTGCTTGTAACCACTTTTCGGAAACGATTTTGGTTAGCATATTTTGAGCATCTTCAAACAACTTAGAAGCCTCATTACCGACTATCTCATCAGATAAAATAGCAGGAAATTTACCATGTAATTCCCAAGCTTGAAAAAAAGGAGTCCAATCAATATAAGGTACTAAATGTGCTAAATCTAAATCTTCAATTTTAGTAATTCCGATTTTTTTAGGTTTAACGATATCATCCTGTTTGAAATTAATTGTATATTGATTGTTTCTTGCAGCGGACAATGAAAGTAACTCTTTATTCGCACGACTTTTAGCATGATGTTCCCTCAATCGATCGTAATCCGCTTTTAAATCTTTTACAAATTGTTCTTTTTTGGGACCTAATAAACTTTCTACAACTGTGACTGAACGAGAAGCATCCAAGACATGAACAGTTTGTCCTTTGGTATAATTCTGTTCAATTTTAACCGCTGTGTGCACCTTAGAAGTTGTTGCCCCACCTATCATAAGAGGAATAGATAGGTTTGCTCTCTCCATTTCCTTTGCAACAGTAACCATTTCATCTAATGAAGGTGTTATTAATCCACTTAAACCAATTACATCTACATTTTCCTTGATTGCAGTTTCTATAATTTTTTCTGTAGGAACCATAACACCGAGATCAACCACCTGGTAATTATTACACCCTAAAACTACCGATACAATATTTTTACCAATATCATGTACATCGCCTTTTACAGTTGCCATTAATATTTTACCCGAAAAGGATTGTTTTCCATCTTTTTCAGCTTCAATGAATGGAAGTAAATAAGCTACTGCTTTTTTCATCACACGGGCAGACTTTACAACTTGAGGTAAAAACATTTTTCCTGAACCAAATAAATCTCCAACGACATTCATACCATCCATTAATGGTCCCTCGATCACTTGAATTGGTCTTTCGAATTGTTTTCTACATTCCTCAACATCCTCATCTATAAACTCTACAATGCCTTTAACAAGAGCGTAAGACAATCTTTCATTTACATTATTTTGCCTCCAAGATAGGTCTACTTCTTTTTTCTTCCCTTCACCTTTTACAGTTTCAGCATATTCAAGAAGTCTTTCTGTTGCGTCTGACCTTCGATTTAATAAAACATCTTCTACATATTCAAGAAGAGATTTATCTATATCATCATATACTTCTAACATGGTAGGATTCACAATTCCCATATCCATACCATGTTGAATTGCATGGTATAAGAAAGCTGAATGCATAGCCTCTCTTACTTTATCATTCCCTCTGAATGAAAACGAAACATTGGAAACACCTCCGCTTACGTGAGCTCCAGGTAAATTTTCACGAATCCATTTTGTAGCTCTAAAGAAATCAACAGCATTATTATTATGCTCTTCCATACCAGTTGCTACAGGGAAAATATTTGGATCAAAGATGATATCATTTTTAGAAAAGCCGACAACATCAACTAAGATATCATAGGATCTTTTACAAATTTCAATACGTCTTTCGAAATTATCTGCCTGACCATTTTCATCAAAAGCCATCACAATTACAGCAGCACCATATCTTTTAATTTTTTTCGCTTGCGCTATAAAATTTGATTCCCCTTCTTTTAATGAAATTGAATTTACAACTCCCTTACCTTGAATACACTTTAGACCTGCTTCAATTATTTCCCACTTTGAGCTATCAATCATTATAGGAACTCTTGCAATATCAGGTTCTGAAGCAATCAAATTTAAAAATTTCACCATTGCTTCCTTTCCATCGATCATCCCTTCGTCCATGTTGATGTCAATAATTTGAGCACCACCTTCCACTTGATCTCTTGCAACTGCGAGCGCAGACTCAAAGTCACCCTCCTTGATCATTCTTAAAAAAGCGCGAGAACCAGTTACGTTCGTTCTTTCACCAACATTAACAAAATTTGATTCCGGAGTTACAATTAAAGGTTCTAAACCAGATAATTTTAAAATAGATTGATTGTTCATCGTATTCTTTTACGCAATTTTTCTAGGTGAATAATTTTTCGCTAAATCAGCAATAACCTTAATATGTTCAGGTGTGGTACCACAGCAACCACCAATAATGTTTATTAACCCCTCGTCTAAAAACTCTTTGATTTGAACCCCCATCATCTCTGGTGTTTCATCATACTTCCCGAATTCATTTGGAAGACCTGCATTTGGATGTGCACTAACTCCAAATTCACATTTATTATTCAAAACTTGTAAATAAGGCCTCATCATGGAAGCACCTAATGCACAATTTAAACCAACAGTTAATAAAGGCATGTGAGAAACTGAAATTAAAAAAGCCTCTGTTGTTTGTCCAGTTAATGTTCTTCCGCTTTGATCTGTAATTGTTCCGGAAACCATAATTGGTAGTTCAATATTTAACTCCCCAAAAACTTCATCAATTGCAAATAAAGCTGCTTTCGCATTCAAAGTATCAAAGATTGTTTCAACTAAAAGAATATCTACCCCACCCTCTATCAATGCTTTCACTTGATCTTTATATGCACCCACTAATTCATCAAACGTAATTGCTCTGTAACCAGGATCATTCACATCCGGAGAAATTGAAGCTGTTCGATTTGTAGGACCAATAGAACCTGCTACAAATCTAGGTTTATTGGGTTGTAAAACAGTAAATTCATTTGCAACTTTTTTTGCTAACTGTGCACTATATAAGTTTATATCATATACAGCATGTTCTAAGCCATAATCAGCTTGTGCAATCCAGGTACCCGAAAAAGTATTTGTCTCAACGATATCGGCTCCTGCTTCAAAATATTTCCTATGAATATCTTCAATGATATCTGGACGTGTTAACGAAAGTAAATCGTTATTCCCTTTTAAAGGATGTTGATGATTTTCAAACCAACCTTTTCGAAAATCTTCCTCTTCTAATTTATGACGTTGAATCATTGTTCCCATTGCGCCATCAAGCACAAGGATTCTTTCTTTTAATAATTCTGTTACTTTATGCATAAGTAAAAATTAAATTATTTAGAAAGTTGGGAATAAACCAACACTTATCTTTTCAGTTACCTGATAGGAATTGGCACCTTTCTTTATTAAGCAGGTTGCCAAGGTTTCATAGGGCCAGTCCCTCCACCTTTCTAAATAAGTATATTTAAATGAACTCTTGCAAATATAGTACAGAAAAAACATCTTTTAAATAAAAAAGTCCGGAAATTCCGGACTTTTTTATTTTATTTCTTTTTTAATTGCTTCTCAGGATCATTCGTAGGAGCCTCTTTTGGTTTTTCTTCTTTAGGGAAAACCAATACAAATTCTGTTCTACGATTCACTCTATGTAATTCTTCAGAACATTCAACTCCATCAACACAATGATTTAAAGGCTTGGTTTCTCCATAGTTTTTAACAATCAACTTATCACGTTTGACACCTCTTGTAACTAAATAATTTGCACAACTTTGTCCACGTTGCTGAGATAATTTTTTATTATACTCATTAGAACCACGACAATCTGTATGAGAGCTTACCTCTACTGTAACATCTCTATTTTCTTTTAAGAAAGCAATTAGTGTATCTAATTCATTTTTACTTTCCTTAGTTAAATCAAACTTATTAAATTCATACAAGATATTATCTAATCTTACTAAAGCACCAGGTCCCTGAGTTTTCTTTATCGTTAGTTCTTTTCGAACTTCACTTGGACCTTCTGAAGTACTGAACACTATCCTAGCAGGGTTAAAACCAATTTTAGATGCAGTAACCTCAACTTTTAAATTTTTTGGTATACTAGCATACATTTTTCCTTCATTATCAGTTTTAACTGTAGCAATAACTTTATTAGTGGCTAAATCCTTTATATCAACAATTGCCTCAGGAACTTTTTGAAAATTATCACCATCAACAACAGTAGCAAAAAAAGCAACTTGTTTTTGATTCATAATAAAGTCTTTGGTAATCGTCTCCGATCTAACTGCGCCTAATGTACTAAACACTTCAGTAAATGACTCAAGATCTGGATGGTTAAAATCAAGTGTGTATTGTCTTTCGGGATCACCTACAAATTTAAATTTACCTTCAGAATCAGAGTAAAGAGTATCAATTGTTACACCATTTTCGTCTTTCACAAATATTGTTGCACCGGCAACAGGTGAATGATTAGGATCGTTTGAAACAAGTGTTCCTTCAAGCGTAATTTTTATATTTCTTAAAGTAACATTATATATTCTATCAATAAAATCTCCTCTATTACTTGAGAAGTATCCTAATGTATCAGTACTATCCACAATTAACGAGAAATCATCTCCATGACTATTTAAAGGATAACCAGCATTATTTACATTCATTATATCCTTCTCATGCAATTCTGCTTTAAAAATATCAAGGCCTCCTAATCCTGAATGACCATTACTTGCAAAATACAGCTTTCCATTTCTTTCAAAAGGAAACATTTCATTCCCCTGAGTATTTACTTTATCACCAGCATTGATTGGTGTAGACCAGTCGCCATTTTCAGATTTAGTAGAATACCAAATATCAAGACCGCCTAAACCACCATCTCTATTTGAAGAAAACCAAATCGTTTTTCCATCTCTTGAAAGCGCTGGGTGCGCTACGTACAAGTTCGGGTCATTGTATGGAAAAGCTTCTTCTTTTTTAGTTAATTCATCAAAAATAAAAATACCAACAGTCGTAAGATTGAGTTTCTTATTTCTTTTTAAATTTTTTGTATAGTAATACAGTTTATTCACACTATCATAATAAGCAACCCCATCGTGTTTTTTCCCTTTTATACCTTTAATTCTACTTACCTTTTCTGTAGTTTTATCATATAAATATTGAGATAAAAACGCTGTGTTTTCAATTAACCAAGGAGTTTGCATACTTTTATCTCGTGCAGATGTAAATGCAATACCTTTAGGGTGAAAAGCTGGAGAAAAATCACCTAGATTTGAATTAAAAGGAGCTAAAGTTACCGATGCGCCTAATGAATCGCTTTTCATTTTTGTTAGAAATTCAGTCTCAAAGTAATTTGCTAGTTCAATTTTACGTTGATCTGTAGCTGAGGTCACAACTTGCTTAGCATAAATTTCTTTGGCATCTTCAATACGATCCATATACAATAATAACTTAATAAAACTGTATGCATCATCAAAGCTAAATTGATCAGTAACACCCAAATAATCATATGCTTCCTTAGCTTGTGTGTATTGTTTTGATCTTATATTACTTTCTGCCCCATGTCTAAAAACATCAGGGTAAGTGGCTGCATCTATTTTGTTTTTAAACATTAACTCATTATAAATCAAACTCGCATCGTAGAACCTACTCATGGAAAAATACGAATCTGCTTTTGCAATTTTTCTATCTTGAGCGATTATTATTGAACTAAAAATTACAGAAAAAATACTTAAAATTAATTTGGTTTTCATCTATCTTATTTTGTGTAAAATTAAAAATTAAAAGTAACGAGGTGAAGCATATACCGTTCTTCTTCCATTCATATCATAAGTCAACATTATTTCATGAGTACCTCCAAGACCTGTATTTCTTAAACCATTGAATACAAAATCATATGCATAACCAAACATCCATTTTTCTTGAATTTGATACGCTATATTCGCACCAGCTGATTCATTAAATCGGTACATACCTCCAATCCAAAACGATTTATAAAAAAATACATTTGCGTTTAAATCAATCGTAATTGGTGCATTCTGAACCACCTTTACCAAGGTACTTAATTTTAAATCTGTAACACTATTTAATGGTTTAACCCATCCCGCAGCAAAAAACAAATGTCTTTTAACTAAAGATGCTGTTGTACCCATTGTCCAATCTGTATTAATCATTCTCGGTATGCTCAAGCCTAAATATGCATTTTTGGAGTAATAATAAACCCCTGCACCTGCATTAAAATTAATCTGACTAGCATCTACTTTGAATGGATCTGCTTCATCACCAACTAATTTTTTGAAAGAAACATTCATAGCGTCAATACCGCCACTTAAACCAATATTAATTCTATGTTTTCTTCTTGGTCCAAAAGGTATAGAATAAGATAAGTCTCCGAAAGCAGATGTCCTTGAAGTGGCTCCTCTAGTATCATGACTCACATGCATTCCAGCCCCCATTGAGTTTCTGGCGAATGGAGAGTGTAAAGATAAAAATTGTGTTGTTGGTGCGCCATTCAAACCTACCCATTGCGAACGATGTATTAAAGTAGCATTTAATGCTCCTCTACTACCCGCATATGCTGGATTAAACTGGAGTGAGTTAAACATATACATGCTACTCTGCTCATCTTGTTGTGCAAAGTAGCTGAATGAAATTAATACACCTAAAATTATTCCTATTCTATTTTTCATTATCTATATATCAATATCTATTTCACTAATTCAATAAACCCTGTTTCAATAGGTTCACCATTACCTTTATCTATCACATAATAATATGTACCTGTTGGTAAATATTCATTATTATATTTCCCTTCCCAATCATCTGAATATGGTATTG
>CANGZT010000078.1 GCA_947458955.1 Flavobacteriia bacterium
ACTATATTCAGTTTCTTGAGAATCAACTTTCTTTACAAGAATTTAAAATAAGTTCTTTGCTTGAAATTACTAATGCAATTAATTCTAATCAGTCTGTTGAAACATTAACAAAAATAATCCACTTTGTATTAAAGGAACAATTACACTATAATAAGTTCATATTACTTTATCAAAACAAAGAGTGGGATTCATTATTAAAAGTTGGTTTAAAAGGAACGATCAAAGAAGAGGAATTAGCACAAAACTTAAGTAGATTTAATGAAATCACATTTATAGATTCTTCTCCTTCTGAAATCATTAGTCAATTCGATTGTGTAGTTCCTGTAACTCATCAAAAAAAATCGATTGCTTATTTACTTCTGCAAGGTGGAAACACAAAGAAAGAAACTTCAAGTGAACGTCTTTCTAATATGAAATTTATTCAGACGTTGATCAATATTGTGATTGTAGCGATTGAAAATCAAAAAATGGTACAATACAATATAAATCAAGTGAAAATGAAAAAAGAACTTGAAGTTGCTTCCGAATTACAAAAAATGCTTTTTCCATCAGAATTACCATCCAATAATTTTATTGATATTTCAGCAAAACATACCTCAAGACATGAAGTTGGTGGAGACTATTATGATTATATCCCTTTGAATGAAAATGAAATAATTGTTTGTATTGCCGATGTTTCAGGCAAAGGTATAAGTGCTGCATTATTAATGGCAAATTTCCAAGCAACGATTAGAGCTCTATTTCAATATCAAGAATTAGAAATTGAATTTTTAATCGAAGAATTGAATAGAAAAGTAATCAAAAATGCAAAAGGCGAAAAATTCATTACGTTTTTTATAGCCCACTATAACTTTACCAATCGTAAATTAACTTATGTAAACGCTGGTCATAATTCCCCTATTTTATCAAATGGTAAGGAGATAATATATCTTGACAAAGGAACTATTGGCCTAGGTATGATGGATGATTTACCATTTCTTAATATTGGAAGACATACTATTGAACCTAACTCTACCCTAGTAATGTTTACTGATGGTGTAATAGAACTAGAAAATTCAAAAGATGAATTTTTTGAATTAGAACGTTTAGTAAAACTAATACAACAATATTATCCTCTCAGTATGGAAGATTTAAATAATTTAATTTTTTCTAAATTAGATGAATGGAGAGGAACTAAACGTTTCGTGGACGATACCGCAATTTTTAGTTGTCGCTTTTTTTAACGCATTAAATACATTTTTCCAAAATCGTTTTTAAAATAATTATCCGATTGATTAGAATAATGTTTTACTTGCTCATTTCCTTCTTTTACGATCACTCTATATAAATAAACCCCATTAGCAAGTTGATCGCCAAATTCATCTTTTCCATCCCAAGCATATTCAGTAAGTTGATTTCTACCGATCGTTAATGGACCTAACTCTGTACTGGTAATTTCTTTTACTACTTTTCCAGTAATACTTAAGATCTGAATCTTAACATCAGAGGGAGGAGTACTCCCTGTTAATGTATATACAAATTTTGTCTGAGTACTAAATGGATTTGGATAATTCATCAAATAAGAGATTTGTTGTTCATTTTGTACTTCGAACTGAATTTTATATTCATATTTACCAGATAAATTTCCATTTCGATCTGCACCTTGAACTTGCAAAGTATATTTCCCATCTAAATTAAAGACAGCAGGATAATTAATTCGAAATTTTTTATTTTGAACATTTGCAGGTGTCCATTGCATAATTTTTGTTCCATTAGCATCAGTAAAAGGAATACGAATTTGTTCACCAGTAGGTCTTGTTAAATAAACCCAAAAATAAGATGTGTCTGCATCTGAATCCATTACATCAAATTCATTTTCGTCTTTTAAAGATATTTGTATTTCAGATTTAGCTGGTATCAAGTCTCCATTCATAATATGTTTCCCATTAAATGTTACATCAAGAAGAGGATTCTCATCATCACTCTTAACATAAAAATTTCGTTGTGCAACATTATTAAAATGAGTCTGTTCTGGTTGATCTTTTAATTGTCCATTGATATATGGATTTACATCGATGAAAATCGTATTCTCTCCACCTAATCCTTTTGTATCAAAAATTAGAGTATCATTTAAACGTTTTAGTTTCCGAAGAGAATCTTGACGAGGATAATCAATCTGATGAACCACATTGTTTTTATCTCTTATCCAATAATTTACTTTAAGTGAGTCCATTGACCAATCGCTGATATTTTTAATTGAAACAGCAAACTTACCTTTTATTCCCTCTCGAATTGTATCTGAATTTGGAAGCCAAACATACATTTCTTTCGGATCTAATGCTGCCTCTGGAACTGGTGTATACAATACTCTTAAATATTTAATTTGAGCTGGAGTTTTAGTTTTTCTATCTAAATAATCTGCTGTAAATTTTAAATAAAACAGAGAGTCGGGAAATATTGTATTTATCAAAACAGAATCTTTTTCTGTAAAGAACTGATTTACAGATTTAATTAACGTGTTATTTTTATCAAACCCATCAATTTTTAAATAGGTCGTATCATTTCCAGATTCTAATCCTTTTTGCCCCCAATAAATTTTATCCCAGCTATTAGATGGACCTAATAATGGCGTTGATTCCTTTCCTCTATTATCAAGACTTCGCATATTCGTTTTCAAATTCAAATACTCACCATTATATTGTGCCACACGTTCTATTACAGATGATTTATCCCCTTTTCTACAATAAAAAATAAATGATCGATTTGGTCTATTTGGAAAAATACTATCCGAGCCTAACCCCTTGAAGGTTTGGTAAAGAGAAGGAAGAGATGCATTCCATTGCCCATAATCTGCGGTTTTCATTGAATAAATAATCAAATAATGTCCATCAGGGACAACATTTTCAACCATATTTTGGAAATTTTTTAAACTTTGGGGATCGTATTGATTAAAAATAAAATATCCCTCGGTTCTTGCTCTACAAGCACCATTTTCATTCAAATTCCCAAAATTATTTCCAATATTTTGATTTTGATAATGGGTTCTCCAAGGTTTCAATGTAATCGGGTCTATTACAACAACATGTAAAGATGGAAAAGTACTACTACAAGTCGCGTAATCTTGCATTTCATTGTTAATTAGATAATCTGAAACCGAATACATGTATTGTGATGTGGGATTATCATAAACTCTAACTTCCAATTTCATCGAAATTGAATCGAATTCACGCAAACGCTTATCTTCAATCAATTTTAGTTTAAAAAGATCATTATTTAAATATTGTCCGAAAGCAGATTGTCCCCAACCAAATCGATTTTTGATAAATTGAAATGAACTGTTTTTCCAATTTTTCTGAATTGAATCTATAGATACACGCCAAAAATAAACTACACTATCTTTACATATTAAAGGATCACTCAAGTTAGTTGAACTCGATTTCCAATCTGAATATCGAACTTCTTGAACCCCTCCTTTTTGACTCACTTTTGCAACTTTTTTAAAAGGAGAATCAAAGTGATAGGAAGTATCTATCTCAAAGATATAATCTAACTTTTCTGAAAATGGATTTGTAGTTGATGCTCTGACAGTAACCGTGTCATAAGCAACAATAGCATAGTCATAAGGATAAACTGGAGTGATCCCATCAATCGCAATGTTTAATACAGTACTTACTTGATTATTAAAAACATCGTCATATTGCTCTTTTACGTAAGACGGAATATCTACACGTATATCAAATTGATTCTGCCCCATCGAAATATTAGACTGCACTGGAAATTTAATTTGTATTGTATCTATATACTTTACTCCATTAATAAGTACACGATAAGTTGAATCTGTATTGTGTTTAGGAAATTTTCGATTCACCTCAATTTGAAACGTATCTGTCGACACTTTACCTAAATTTTTTAAAGCGATCTCTAAAGTGATTGAATCTGTCGAAAAATCAATCTTTTTAGGAGTAAAACGAATCGACTGTTCTGTAATTTCAAATTCTGGCTTTTCGTGTGAATTTATTTTCAACATCGGATCCCCGTTCAATGACATACTGAAACAAGTTGACTCATCCAATTCATTTACTGGTAAATTGTAAATATCATTAATTGCTAGCTTGATATGTTCACCTAATGTTCCTCCGTAATTTTCATTAGAAAATTGTTTATATAATGCTGTTGTATATTTATTCATGTAGTAATCATACCCAAGGGAAGATGGTGATAAAAATGCTATTCCTCCAGCATTAGCTATACTCAATAAACGATGACTAAACGATTGTTGTGTTGAATAGACATCTCCTGAATTGCAACCATTTCCTATTACAAAAGGATATTTCCCCTTATTATTCCAATTTTCCGGATCATCAATACCTACATCAAAGCTAGCTGCATTAGAATGACCAAAAAAGTTCATAACACTCACTCCTTCCTCTATTCGTTTGGTCACTTTTTTTAAGAGTATAGGATCAATTGGTGCACTCGTCTGTTTTTTCACCGTGGTTACATATCCACCAAAATGCTTTTCTTTTACAATTGACTCCATACCAGATAGGTAACTTTGAAAAGTACTTTGCTGATAACTTGTAGAACCTCCTGCAAAATGCAAAATATGCTTTTGCCAGTCCTTTGTTTTACTATTATATATAGCGGTTAGATCTTGCTGTTGTTCAAACTCTTTTACTTTAGATAAATAAGTTTCAAGCTCTTGATTTGACAAAACAGTAATACGTCCTGTTGGTATCAAAGGAACCATATTACCATTATAATTAGCTGTATAAGCAACGTCACTCGACGGTGATCCAAAAACAGGTACTAAATTTTGAGCAAAAACTCCGCTATTATATTTCATCGCACTATTTGCAATTGCCTTTCCTACTAGGAATAATCCTTTGGGTTTGTTTAATGCTTGATCATACATTAGTTTAGCAAACCTTCTAATCGCCATAAAGTGTTTAGGAATACCTCCTCCATATTGTAGATAAAGTTCGTCAACTGCAGCAAACACTACATTGTGACTCCCTCCTTCTTTGGATGTTCGGTAAGACGCATAATTAACAGCCGAAGACTGTAAGGTCAGTGGATAGATCATTAATATAGCTTGCTCACTACTTATCTTTGAATAGTTAGTAAAATAACCTGTAATATTGACAGGAACAACCACTGAAATATTTTTGACTTTTGACAAATCACCGATATATAATTGTTGTTCAGTATTTAACAAGGTATTCGGTATTACAAATTCTAGATTGGTACCATTGATCGCTGGCGCAATATATTTCAATTGGTCACCAAGTACGAAAGCAAACGGCCTCTGAATAGTGTGATTTTTAACACTTAACCTTATTTTGGAATTTGTTTTACTGTTAAAAACAGAGAAGATGCCATTATTTGAACCGTTTAAAGAGGTAATTTGAGGTACTTTTTGTTCTATATAACCTAATCCTTGAAAATCAGTCAATGCTCCTTGATCGTTGATAATTGAATAATTAAAAACTCCATTATTAATTAATTTTTGAGTGGGCAAAGTGATTTTAGAGTTAATTAATTTATAACCTGTGAAAATAGTATCAATTAAAGTTTCATTCGATTTTTTTAGTGAAATTCGGAAATGATGATTTCCCTTACCCGTGAAAGACGCGTTAGAATGTGACGTGTTTTTAAAACTAAATTCTGCGAGAGGTGAATCTACTCCTGAGTATAGCAAATCTGTATTAACCAACCCCATATCAAAAGACTGATTTCCACTAACTCCATCAACATTAAATGTCCAACCTTCACCAGGTTTATATAATGAACTCAATTGACCATTCGATCCGTTTGACTCGAAATAGTAACTAGAATTTGAGCCAATGCTTTTTTGGACCCAAAAATTTGCTGGCACTAAGTTTGAATAAGCGATGGTTGAATCGTATTGAAATCGTTTATTTACATTTTGATTGTTCCAAGTAAAAAAATAAACCAACGTATCATTTATTAAACTTACTGCTGGATTACCAATATCTTCTGGTTTATCATATAACAGAGAGTCTAACCATCCATCATTCCGAGTTGCGTAAAAGAGAATATAATCTCCTGAATCTAATTGATTATCTCCTCGGTCATTAATATAAATTGGCACTTCCCTTTCTCTAGCAAAAATTTGAATATTAGCTGACTTAAATTGAGTTACATCTACCCCACTATTTCGTAAACTGGAATAATCCAATTTATAAAACCCATTCTGAATTATTTTAAATGTATAATATTTTTGACTGTAATTTATCCACTCATTACCATGTTTCTGAGAAAACATAGTAACGTTCAAAAATAATACCGCAAACAATATTTTTAATTTATTCATCATCATAAATTACTTGAAAATGAATTAAATGAAACTCTTAACGAAAAAACATGGGAATACATCGCTGTAGACATATCACCGATATCTGTAAATGCGTAGTCAAGACGAATTCCTTGGAACAAAACTCCCATTCCTATACTTGGCTGAAAAGTTAAGTTCTTTTGATCTATATTTTCTAATACATACTGAAAATTTTGAACACCAGAGCGAATAAAAACTAAATTTTTATAACCAAATTCTAATCCTATATTCGGATTCAAACTAAATGGTTTTCCTGAAAGTAAAACATTTCTTTTTCCATCAGTAGTTATTTCTGCATCCAATTCTCCTGCTATATAGCTGCCTTTAGTTCCGAATGGCTGTTTGTATTGACCTCCTATCAATATTCGTGGTAAAGTTAATTCCAACCCATTTGAGGGTAATGTATTTCCTGTAACGCTAAATACATCTTTCGTTTTTTGATCTAAACTAAATGACCAAGCATTAAATGTTGATGTAGCATCTCTTAGCATTAAACCAACTTTAACCTTTTCAGTAGGTGTATATAATGCAGAAAAATCCAAACCAAATCCCCAAGCTTTAGCCATGTCACCTACTCTACGATGTATTACTTTTGCAGTACCACCAACTGACAAACCATTTATAGCTAACTTTTTGGCAAAGGAAAAATTAAAAGCATAATCAGCGGCAGAAAAAAGAGTAATTCTATCAAAGTCTATATTTCCTTCTTTATCAATCAACTGAGTTGTATTTGGGATATTATCTACTCCAAAACGGATAAAAGATAAGCCTAACGCTGTTTTATCATTCACTTTTGTCGAAAAACCAATAAAATCATACTTAGTTAGTCCAGCAAAATAATCCGAATGCATACCCGAAATATCAAATTTAGATTTACTAAGGGTCAATGCCGCAGGATTCCAATACAAAGCCGTTGAACCATCAACACCTGCAACAATCGCATTACCTCTACCCAATGCATCTGCTCCAACACCTATTTGTAAAAATTCATTTGAATATTTTGGAGCAATTCCTTTGTCTTGGGCAATTCCCAAATAAGAACTCAACGAAGAAATCAGGAATAGAAAATGCTTTATTTTTAGTTTTAATATCATTAGATTGATAAAAATTTATGTTCTTTGTACCTCTAATTCGGAAAGAGTAAAAATAAACATTTTAATCTTTTTGATCTAATTTAAGTCGTATGAAGAGCACATTGTCTATGTTTAACATCCCAAACTTATTCACTGCAACCAACTTTATGTGCGGCATTACAGCAATTATTTTGTCCGTATCTGGTAGAATAGACCTCGCTCCATTTGCTATTTATTTGGGTGCAATTTTAGATTTTTTTGATGGTTTTTTAGCTAGAAAATTAAATCAACAAGGCGAATTAGGAAAACAAATGGACTCATTAGCTGATGTTGTTACTTTTGGTGTTGCTCCCGGAGTGATGATGATGGTGTTGCTTTCTTATTTAAGTTTAAATAATGTACGTTTTGATAGCGAAATGACTTTAAATGGAATTTTAGCAGTAAGTTTTGAAACTTGGCTTGATAGTCTATTGAATTTGCACCCACGTTCTTTTATCCCCTTTATTGGTTTAATTATTCCTTTCTTTTCAATTTTTAGGCTAGCAAAATTCAACATAGACACTCGTCAATCTGATTCGTTTATAGGTTTGAACACCCCTGCAAACACGATATTTTTCACTTCATTTCCTCTTCTTTTATTCATTTATCAAGATGATTTTTTCATTGGAAATACATTTATCAACACTATTATTTCTCCAATGATTCTGATTCCTTTAATTATTTTAATGTCAATACTTTTAGTTTCCGAAATTCCTTTCTTTTCATTTAAGTTCAAACACTTTAAATGGAAAGGAAACGAACTTCGTTATTTATTTTTGATAACTTGTGGAATATTAATTCCCACATTATTGGTGTGGTCAATTCCAATTATTATACTTTTGTATATTATTTTATCTATTGTAGAAAATTTATTTATTAAAAAAGCAAGCATATGAAATTCAAAGCTGAAATCGATGTAATGCCTCTTGATGCATTATTAGACCCTCAAGGAAAAGC
>CANGZT010000079.1 GCA_947458955.1 Flavobacteriia bacterium
ATTGAAAGCAATTCTTCTTGCTTGGAATCCTTGAATACCAACTCTTGGATCAATTTCTTCTTTAAAAATTAAATGAGGTGTATTTTCAGCTACTGCCTCAATATCCATCCCTCCTTCAGTAGAATACATGATGATGTTTCTCCCTTTTTCTCTGTCTAATAAAACAGACATGTAGAATTCAGAAACTTCACTTTCACCCGGGTAATAAACATCTTCAGCCAATAAAACTTTAGAAACTAATTTACCTTTACCATTCGTTTGCGCAGTTTCTAAGTGTCCACCAAGAATACCTTTTACTTTTTCTTCAACGTGATCAATTCCTTTTGCTAAAACAACGCCATTTGATCCCGTTTCTGCTACAATTCCTTTACCACGACCACCTGCATGGATCTGTGCTTTAACAACATACCAACTAGTTCCTGTTTCTTCAGTTAACTTTTTAGCAGCCGCAACAGCATCTTCTACTTTATCTACAACAACACCTCTTTGTATTGCTACTCCATACTTTGTAAGAATGGATTTTCCTTGAAATTCGTGTAAGTTCATATTCTGAATTTTGCCCCGTAAAGGTATACTTTTTTAGTTTAAATTGATACTAATTATTTATCTTTTCTATTATCTTACCATTAATTTCCACGCCCCATGAATCGGTCTTGATATAAATTCACTTTCATTTTTCGTTTTTAAATTATCCCAAATTGTAGCAAATATAGAATCAAAGACTTCTGACTCCTCTTCCATCTTTTCGTAAACACGTTTTGGCGAATCAAAATAATGCTTAATAAAATTCGTGTCGAAATCTCCAGAAACAAATGCTTTGTGTTTTAGGACATACTTACAAAAATCAAGATTGTGTTTAATCCCAGATACTTGGTATTGATCAATCGCTTGAATCATTCTTTGAATAGCTACTTCTCTATCATCTCCCCAAACAACGAGCTTAGCGATCATAGGATCATAATAAATCGGAATTTCCATCCCTTCTTCAAACGCATCATCTACTCGAATATTAGTTCCAGTCGGTCTTCTATATCGATTTAAAACGCCAATATCTGGTGCAAACCCATTAAATGTGTCTTCTGCGTACAACCGAATTTCAATCGCGTGTCCATTGATTGTTAATTCCTCTTGTTTTTTTGGTAAAGACTTTCCTTCTGCAACTAAAATTTGCCATTCAACCAAATCTAGGCCCGTAATTTCCTCGGTTACTGGATGTTCAACTTGTAATCGCGTGTTCATTTCCAAAAAATAGAAATTTAAGTCTGCATCCAAAAGAAACTCAACCGTTCCTGCACCAACATAATTACAGGCTTTACATACATTAATTGCAGCTTCACCCATTTGTTTTCTTAGCATTGGCGTGAGCACTGCACTAGGCGCCTCTTCGATTACTTTTTGATGCCTACGTTGTATACTACATTCCCTTTCAAATAAATACACATAATTCCCTGAAGTATCACCAAACACTTGAATTTCAATATGCCTCGGTTTTGTTACAAATTTCTCGATAAAAACCTCATCGTTACCAAAAGAAGATCGCGCTTCACTTTGAGCCATTTTCATTTGATCAGCAAGTAAGGAAGCATCTTCTACCAAACGCATGCCCTTTCCACCACCACCTGCTGAAGCTTTTATTAAAACAGGGTAACCAATTTTATCTGCTATTTCTTTAGCTTCTTCAATGGAAGTTATGGCTTTATCAATTCCTGGAACTAAAGGAACATTAAAATTTTTAACCGCTTGTTTAGCAGAAATTTTATCTCCCATTACCTCTATCGCTTGCGTATTCGGCCCGATAAAAATCATACCATTCGCTTTTACTTTTTCTGCAAACTGAGCATTTTCAGATAAAAAACCATAACCAGGGTGTATACCATCAACGTTTGCTTTTTTAGCTACATCAATAATTACATCCTGTTTCAAATAACTTTCAGAAGACGGTGAAGCACCTATGTAATAAGATTCATCTGCCTCCAAAACAAACGGAGCCTTTTCATCTGCTTCAGAATAAACAGCTACAGAAGTAATATTTAATTTTTTCAACGTACGAATGATTCTTCTAGCTATTTCACCTCTATTCGCAATTAATATTTTTTTCATTTTGAATAATTTGCTTGTTGATTATCAGGAGACAGATTAGTACTTGGAGTAACTACTGGTACACGCCCTTTTTTACGACGTTTGATAATTCTTTTTCGATTATCTGTTCTAAATACATTCATCATTTTTTGGAATAAATCAAATTCATTCATCGATGCAAACTCCTCCTGTATGTTGATACCACCACCTTGTGTCGTTCTACTATTCAATTGGGCACTCACATTAAAATCATTTGTCTCATTAAATGCAATCACACGAATTGTTCCATCTTCATTCAGTTTATATTCAACACTAACATTACCAATCAACATACTTTGACTTGTATTGAAAGTTCTTCCAAAGGTTCCATTGACCAATAACTTCCCATCAAAAAAGTCTTTCGTTACTCCCATGGCAAGTTTATTCATATTATTTGTATTCTGAGTAGGATCCGCATTTAAATTGGTTGTATTATAAGTCACATTGAACTTATAGTCTTTGGACAAATCCGAAAGTAAACTATTCAATTGATTTGCAACTAAATCAGCTACTGCATTCGAACCAACCGTATTGTTTGAGGATAAAAGTGGTTGGAATTTTTTATACAACAACAGGGATACAAATTGTTTATTTAATTCCTCTGGAGTTTTATTAATACGCTCCAAAGCTGCGCGTGCATCGTCTGTTACACCTGTAGCATTTTTAGCTAATTCTAATTCAAAGTTCAATTTAGGTTTTTCTATAGATTCTGTTAATTTTAGATTACACTTTACATCTTGAAAACTTTGCGAACTTGAAGTGATAGAAGTAACTGGTAAAATTTGATTTAAACTAGTGTTCACATTATAATAGGTAGTTAAATCTAAAACTGCAACATAAGGATTTCCATTCCATGAAATTGTACCATTATCTTCAATAATGAACCCTTGCTTAATCGGACCTAAAACAAAATTATAAGTACTCTTTTGAGTCGCATCATTTTTAATTTTATAAATCCCATTCATCTGAATATCATCATTCTGATTGATTTTGATATTTATATCTCCTTCTCCGAATGCGGTTATTTCATCACCGAGTTTTTCATCAAAAATCAACCTCATTTTTGAAGAAGGATTAATTCTGAGATTAAGATTAAAGTCTACCCCTGTAAAATCAATTCGTTTCTCAGGCAATCTGACTTCATCACCTTTTTTAACAAAAGAAATAAATTTATCTTCTTGTACCGAAGATTGCCCATACATTGGGAAATTAACACTTGTACCTTCTTCTGTTTCAACATCTGTATTTATGGTAATATTTGATTCAGAACCATTAATATTTAAAGTTCCTCTACCGTATGCCTTACCGTAATACACATCACCTTCTTTGTAATTCGTATTTAAAATTAAAAAACGATTTAAAGGTATACGCATACCAGGAACTGAGGTGATATCTTCTAAGAAATTAATATTAATATCATAATTCCAATTCCTATACTTTGTATGATAGATCGTTGCCACAACAGAACCCGCTTTACCTTCCTGATCAGTAATTGGCATATTATTTACATAAAAACCATCTCGATCTGAAAGTAATTTACCTTCAAAACCAAAATAGACTCCGAGCATCTCTACTTTAGCTCTGCCTGCTTTTAAATCAATTTCACCAATCAATTCCGGATTAAATAATGAACCACCTAAATGCATTTCTCCAAATAAATTTCCTTGAATATCATTTACAAGCTCTTCATCAATAAATGCGTTTGCGATTTGAATATCTGTACCATTAAATTCAAGATCAAAATCAGTATCATTACCTTCTTTAAAAGGAAAATAAAACCCTGAAAAATTAAACGATGGGTTATTACGATAGATTACGTTTCCTTTCAATTGAAAAGCATCATTATTAGGCAACCATTTTCCATTCAAATCAATGGTTCCAACTTTTTCTTTATTAATTACAAAATCATTAATCAACGCATCACCTGAGGCTTCTAATTTCACAAACGGATTAGAAAGTTGAACATCTGCATTAAACTTACCTTTGATTTTTTTCGGCAACCCAAGTACTGCACTTATATTTTCTAGCTCAAAATTTGATACAACCAAATTTGCATATTCATTGGAATTATTAGATAATATACCGTCAAGTGCAATTAATTCATCTTTGTGCTTCAATTCTAAATTATCAAAACGCACATAATTTTTATCGATAATGACTTCTGCAGAACGATACAAATCCCACCTATTCTTATTTAAGTGAAAATAGGAAGGTAAAATTTCCAATAACATTCGAGTTTTCGATGCCAAAGAGACATTCATAGCAACTACTGATTCTTCCTTACCCGATGACCATTGTAAATGTGAATTTAACAAATTATCTTTTCCTTCAAGATAAAAATCAAAATCAGAAAGCTTAAGCGTATCGCTTAAAATAAATTTTGCCGCTTCGACTTCTGACTGAAGTGATTCTCCATATAAGCTACTTTTTACATGAAGATCTTTAAATTCGAAGCCTTTAAATTCAAAACTAGCGGTATTTAAACTAAAATCAAGATTGTCCTCATCCAATTCACCTTTGAGTTTTGTTCCTTTCGCTATTTTTAACTCAGGTATAAACATATCGAAAAATGATTTAGAATCATTAATCCTTACTGTATAAGCTAGGTTTGCACTCCTGTCTTTTCTATTAATCTTAAGCTTATTAAATAAAGTTGGAAAAACAGCACTTAAAGAGTTATTCACTTGACTTTGAATAGATTTAAGGTCTAAATCACCATCAATATTTAAATCAAATATAGAGGATTTAATTTTCAACTCATCTTTTCTTTTATAACGATCGAGTTCAGCTACTAGCTGTTTGATATTTAAAAGCTTATTGTTTTTTTGAATAAATATATCTGATGCCTTAACATCCCCACGTAAAGTATTTAACTCACTTCCTGAAACATCAATATCAAAATCTCCAGATAAACTAAAAGGAGAACTTCCGATCCATTTTGTTTTAAATAAATCTAAATTTTTAATCTGTGTTTTAAAATCGTAGTTGTAATCATTTTTTAATGAAATAGTTCCTTCAAAATCAATGAGAGCGCTTGGATCAGAGGAAGTGAATTTTGATTTGATTTCCTCATCTCTAAAACTAAACTCTTTCAATTGAATCGTTTTATAGTTATAACTATTCAAATCAATTTGAGATACATCACCTTGAATTTTATCAAAAGCAAAATCTCCTTTCAAATCGAAAAAACCCTCAAGCTTGACTTTTCCTGTCAGCTTACCAACTGGTTTGATTTCAAACATTTTACCTAAATCTAAGGTGTCAACTGAAAATGTTTGTTTCGCAGAAATTGTTTGAAATCGATAATTGTCTTTTTTATGATTGTATTTTATATTGATACCATCATTAAATTTAAATGCACCAATATTGGTTTTAACTCTTTTTGCAAAAATATTTGTATTTTGATTACTTCCTAATATTTGAAGATTTGCACATTCAAAAAAACGAAATTTTTTAATATATTCGTTTAATTCAATTGGAGAAATACCAGTGATAACAGGAAAATGAAATGATTCAATATCTTTCGTTGTGACTTTAGCATAAGTTAAAAACTCGTTATAATCTAATTTTTTTAAATTCCTGAAATCAGGTAGCACCAATCGACCTTCCAAAACACTATTTTCTCCGAATTCTAGATGTAATTTATCAATTGTAAGCTGTTTAAGAGGAGCGGTAACTTCTGCTTTTAATTTACAAACTTGATCCATTCCCTTAACTTCTGAAGAAAAAAACTGAATATCCTTCATATGTACCGTGCTATTCGCAACAACAGCATCAAAACGTATTTTGTCATCAAAATAATTAAAGTCGCCCCACTTCGAATAAAGCATTTGAAATTTAGGTAGGTAAGCTTCAGAACGATTAATCTTAGTACGTAATTCTTTTACACGAATACCCGTATCATTCACCTTAACATATCCTGCAAATCGTTTAACTTCCAAACCACATTTTTCGTTTAAGGACAAATGATTCACAGTCGCTTTGATCGCTCCTTTATGATAAGAGAAATTATCTGCAAAAAGATATAGCTTTTTTAAATGTATATGATCATAATCTATCTCATCTGTTTTTTGTTTAATACTATGATCATCGTATTTTAAATCTAAACCTTTCAACGAAACTTGATCAATTTTAAACAAATAAGAACTTGACTTTTGATTATTTACACTACCGAAGTAATCTATGATAAAATCAAAATTAAATTTACCTGTCTTACCTTCTTGATTTAAGTGAAAGACGCCCTGCTCAACTTTCAACTGCCTTAAACGAATCTCTTGTTTTATCTGATTTATACCTTTCAAGGTTACAAATAAAGATTTCATGTAGGCAATCTTCTCCCCTTTTCGATCTTCTATGTTGACTCCATCAAGAACAATGCGATTGAAAAAAACAATAGAAACTCTTTTTATACTGACCCTTGTCTTTAGTTCTTTCGAAAAATAACTTGTTGCTTTCTGAGCTAAATATGTTTGGACTGGACTTGTACGAACGAAAAAAGCAAAACAAATAAAAAATACTAAGAACCATTCCAATGAGATAGTGGCAACTTTTCCTAATAATTTAAGTAATTTTGACATCGAATCTATTTTGTTTAAGACTTGAAAGAAAAATCAATCATCATCTTAGGCATTGAATCATCTTGTGATGATACATCAGCCGCAATTATCAAAGATACAACTATTTTATCAAACGTTGTTGCTGGTCAAGAAATTCACAAACAATATGGAGGGGTTGTTCCAGAATTAGCTTCAAGAGCTCATCAACAAAATATAATTCCAGTAGTAGATGCGGCAATCAAAAAAGCAGGAATAAAAACAGATGAAATCGATGCGGTCGCATTCACAAAAGGACCAGGACTACTGGGTTCTCTTGTAGTTGGAACTTCTTTTGCGAAAGCGTTTGCACTTGCCAAAAATATTCCATTGATTGATGTTAATCACATGTATGGTCATGTATTAGCACATTTCATTACAAACAACAACATTCATACGCCTTCTTTTCCTTTCTTATGCCTAACGATTTCTGGTGGACATACTCAAATTGTTTTGGTTAAATCTCATCTAGAAATGGAAATCATTGGATCGACCATCGACGATGCAGCTGGTGAAGCTTTCGATAAAACAGCCAAATTATTAGGTTTTCCTTATCCTGGAGGTCCTCTAATTGATAAACACGCTAAAGAAGGCAATCCATTCGCATTTGAATTTGCAAAACCTCAAATTCAAGGATATAACTACAGCTTTAGTGGTTTGAAAACTTCTATACTTTATTTTTTACAGCAAAAAATGAAAGAAAACCCTGATTTTGTGAAAGAAAACCTTAATGATATTTGTGCTTCTGTACAAAATACGATTATTGAAATTTTATTTAAAAAACTATTAAAGGCTAGTAAGGAATTAAAAATCAATCAAATTGCTATAGCTGGTGGGGTTTCTGCAAACTCAGGGGTTAGACAAAAACTAAAGGAACATGGAGAAAAACAAAATTGGTCAACTTATATACCAGAATTTCAATATTGTACCGATAACGCTGGAATGATCGCAATTACGGGTCACTATATGTACAAACTTGGTTTATTTACAGATCAAAGCGTAAGTGCTGGCGCAAGAATTCCATTTCAATCTAGATAATCAATGGAAACTTTTCCTGAAAAATTCAAATCATACGTTCTAAACGATTCTTTTCTAGAAGGAGAAATTTTATTGGAGGCATTAAACACTATTTCGCCTGTTGCCATACGTTTTAATCCTTTCAAAAAAGAACCTTTTTTCCCAGAAAAAAAGAATGTATTATGGTGTGAAAATGCTTTTTACCTCAACGAAAGACCAATCTACACCTTAGATCCATTATTTCATGCCGGTTGTTATTACCCCCAGGAAACAGGCTCTATGTTTTTAGACTATGTTTTAAAAAATATAGATTTACCTGAAAACCCCATTATATTAGACCTTTGTGCAGCACCAGGAGGTAAAAGCACTTTAATCTCATCATTTCTAAATAATAAAGGTTTATTGGTGAGTAATGAAGTCATTCAATCTCGAGCTCAAATACTTAAAGAAAATATTATCAAATGGGGAACATACAATAACATTGTTACCAATAATGATCCAAAAGAATTCGGTAAACTGAACGCCTGTTTTGATCTTTTGGTAATTGATGCGCCATGCTCTGGAGAGGGTATGTTTCGAAAAGATCCAAAGTCACGAAATGAATGGTCATTTGAAAATGTAGAATTGTGTGCCGGTCGTCAAAAAAGAATTGTTGCAGATTGTTGG
>CANGZT010000080.1 GCA_947458955.1 Flavobacteriia bacterium
GAGGTTGATGGTTTAGATGGAACCTTGTACAAGGAAGTTTATATTTCACCTTATGGATCGGAAACCATAGAGTTTAGTTATAGTGGACGTTTTTTTACAAAAACAAAAGCAACGCTTGCTGGTAAACAACCTGTTTATGAGAAGGGTAAATCTTTTCAAGTCGTAAATGATTCTCGTGGATATTCTGTTATGACCCTGACTTTTTCGATCAGAGAGTCAAGTGTACCAGTGACCAGTGGAAAGAAGATATCGAAGGGGGAGTTTGATAAGAATTAGGAATTAATAAAGTAAAAATAAATAATATGAAAAAAAAATCAATAACTGCAAACGATCTATTTTTAGCAATACTTGCTATACTTCTTATAAGTGTTAGTTTTTACCAGACATGGTTGGGGTTAGATCAAATTTTTGGTAATGCATCTTTCTTAATATCATTAGTATTATCTTTTTTATTATTATTTATTATATGGCTACTTAGAAAGGCAAAAATGGAAGGTAAGCCTACAGGTAGTTTATTAGGTATATACATTTTTATTGCATCATTTTGTTTTATAGCAAACTTTAATGCGTTATATACTCGTTTTATGAGGACAGATATTTACACAAATGAATTAAGAGATATTAATGAGAAATTTAATTTATTAGAAATTGATATTGTATCGAAGCTAAATTATTCTGTTAAAAATCCAAAAGAAAGAGAAGCAATACGCAGTGAACTCATTTTACTCAAAATCCAAATCACAGATTTTAAAAATCCAGGTTTAGGAATAGAAGCTCGCCAAATATTAAATAGAATAGAAAAATTACTTGGTAAAAAAGTTACACCATTGACTCCTATTAATCAATCTATGACCGGATACGAGGACTTAGCAAATAGAATGGAAGATCAAATAGTACAAATGATTGATAATTTATCTCCTGAAGAGAAAAATCTAAAAAATGAAATTAATAATGCGGTTCTAAAGTGGAATAACAAGATTCAAGAGCTATTAACTATGTCAAAAAAAGATAAAGATGATATTTCACAAGGTTTAATTGATGAATCTTTAACAGAATATAATAAAATAGGTAATAAAGCATTAAATATTTTAGGGAGTAATAAATTTCGATTTATTCCAGTTGTTTCTAAAACACAAGATGTAGGTAAAATTGGCTTTGCATTTGAACATGCAATTAAAAATTTTGGGATGTATCAATTTGTCGTATTAATGGGTTGTGTGCTACTAGATTTTGTAATTGTTATTATTGTTTTATTGGTAAACACTAACGAACAGAAACCTGGATCTACAATACCATTATCTAGAAATGGAGGTAGAACATTAATTTAATTTAATTCTAAAACCTATGAGCTCTGAAAACGATAAATTAAAACCATTAGAACTTGGTTTTGATGATGATAACAATATTAATAATGAACATTATACGAATGAAATTTCTGAGGAATTTGTACCAATATCAGATCCTTCAACAACTGAAATAAAAAATAAGGAAAGTAATTTCGTTTTCTTTTTTGGGGTTGGAGAGTCTGGGAAGTCAGTAATTTTATCTTCAATGCTATATTACTTTAAAACTAAAGCAGGAGACTTAAAACCAAGTTTGCGTGTTCCAAATAGTAAAGAAGCAGATGTATTATTGTATGATTTTTTTGAAAATATTAGCAAAGGAAATTTACCAAATAGAACAACTAGAGATCAAGTTACAAGAATAGATTTAGTTTTTGAACCAAATAATAAATCAAAAAAAGTACCCCCTATAAATTTAACTTTTTTAGAAACTTCTGGTGAAAATCATAATGAGATAAGACGTGGAGGTGCATATCATAATAGTATAGAATATTATTTAAATGCAGACATACCTTTGAATTTTATAATTGTGACAAGTTACGATAAAGCTCATTTAGAAGATGCATTAATTGATACTTTTCTAAATGAATTAATAAATAAGGGTAAAAAATTAGAAATGATTAATATAATTTTAGTTGTTTCAAAATGGGATAAATCTGGACGCTCAAAAGTTGCAGATGAAGAAGAATTAGAAAATTTCATTACTCAAAGATTACCTATGACTAATAATAGAATTGATACACATCGATTGAGTAAAACTTATTTTACAATTGGTAAAATTGAACAAACATCGAATGGTGAAAAAATTAAAGTTTTAGATTTAACACCTGCAGGTATATTATCTAATTGGTTGTATGAGAGTATCACTGGTTATCCAATAGATTATGAAGGTACTTTTTGGGAAAGGATAAAATTTAGTTTTAAGATATGACTCCAAGAATTGATATAATTAGATTTGGAACGTTTGGAAATCCATATGGATATACCCAAACAGTATTAAATATTTCTAAAGATAAAAGTAACATTTCTGTTAAAGCATTGGATATAAACACAAATGCTATAAAACTATTCCCAAACACAGAAATGTATTCAATTCGAAAAGATTTAGTTTCTAATTCTAAATCTATTGCATTTACAAAATATGTATATGTAAAAGAAAAAAATTCTACTCGAGGGGGAACATTTATCGGTTCTTCACTTCTTTTAACTAATTTTTACTCGAATGAGTTGAATACTCTAAATATTTTAAATGAAATATGCACTGATTTAGTAATTAATAATACAGAAAATAATATAATTATAAGTGATCATTCCGACAAAATGATATCTAAAATCAATAATTTTAATTATGATGGACTTCGCATTCAATCTAACTCAATATCTAAACTTACAGATTGGAAGATAAATCAGAAATTTTTAGTTTATTATTGTTTGATTAGCGACTTATCAGATTTAGCAGAAACAATGAATTATTCTCTTGAGTTATTGAATTTTTATGATTGTATTTATTTTACCTCAAGTGAAGAAATAGTAAAATATGTAAATGAAAAAAGAATTTATGAAATTTCTCCTGATAAATCAGGTTTAGAAGCAAGGTTAAATAAATTTTATGTTGAAAAAGAAACTAAAAAACAAGATTTAATTCTTCAAATAAAGAATGAAAACATTAGATTCTTAGAAGATCAAGATCGAAGATTAATATTTATAAAGAACGAACTTGAAAGAGTAAAGAAAATACATGAAGAAAACAGAAAAAAAATAGAAAAACAAGAAAATAAAGCAGGTAAATTTTATAAAGAATATCTTGAACTACAAAACATTTTAAATAAATCTTTAAATGAATTTGAAAATGGTCAAAGTATTGATTTTGTAAAAAATAAGATTTTCAAAACTAAAGATAATTTTCTAAATGCTACAAGAGATTTTAATAATAACATTTATTTGGATTCGTTCTCTCCTAGAGAAATAGTTGAAAGAAAACCACTAACAGAGACTGAAAATTATATTAATTATTCTCAAAAAACGGATCCGAAAAAGTTTAAAGAAATAGTGTTTTTTGGTATTGTATTTGTCGTTTTGATTTCCATAATTCTTATGATTTTTAATATGGATTTTTATGAAAATGATATTGTAGATGAAAACAATACAGAAAAATCACCACCATCTAATTCTAGTGATAATACAACTTCTGATTATTTAAACTATGTAGAAAAAACATATGGTTTTTTGATCGAAAATGATCGAAATATTACAAATTACGCATTAAAAGAGAGTAAGGTGGTTTCATTAGATAGTGTTGTAGAAATTATTTTTAAAAAAAATCCAACAGATATTTATACAAAATTTAAAGATAAAAAAGAAGAATATAAGAAATACTTATTAGATGAAAATCCTGAATGTTTTGATGATAACCAAAGATTAATTCGTGATTTGCTTAAAATTCCTTCTCAAAAAAAATGACAAATTTTTACTTTATTTTCGTTTTTTTCATTCTTTTATCTTGTGTTCATCCTGAAAGAAACGACTTTAGAAGTTCTAATAATAGTTTAAAGAGTATTAATAGAACAAAAAAACCTACTAAAAATGTAAATGAAGTTTATATGCGAGAAGAATCAGGTGTTTATTATGTACCCATAAGGATAAATGGAGTTGATATGGAATTTATTTTTGATACTGGTGCATCATCTATTTCAATATCTGAAACTGAAGCTATGTTTTTATGGAAACAAGGTAAATTAAAAAAATCTGATATAGGTGAAACTATTCAGTTTATAGATGCTAATGGTGATATATCTGATGGAACTAGAATAAATCTAAGTGAAGTTCAAATTGGTGATGTAATTGTATATGACGTTGAGGCTTCTGTTGTACATAATCAACAAGCACCTTTATTATTTGGTCAATCAGCGATGAATCGATTTGGGAAAATAACTATAGATTATGAAAATAGTTTAATAAAATTCAATTAAACCTTGCACGTATATATCAAATTGATCGTTTCGTTACTTCTCATTTTTTGCATTGCAGACATACCTTATGTTTTCTATCAGTTTGTACATTTTATATCTTTCTTAGCATTTGGGTATTTTGCGTACGATGAAAGAGATAAACAACCCAAATGGGTTGTTTTTTATATAATTATAGCTATTTTATTTCAACCTTTTATCAAGATTTCGTTTGATAGGGTGTTGTGGAATGTAGTAGATATTATTGTTGTCTTTATTTTGTTAATTAGTCTAATTAAATCAAATAGAAAAATAAATGTAGATACATTAGAAAAAATCGATTCTTTTTTAATTAAAAAAAATCTGAGTAGAATTGATTTTTATACGCCAAAATATGATAATTATATACGAAAAGCAAATCTTATAAATCAACAAAAAATAATTTCTGAAAATTTTGAATCTATAAAATTTAATGAAGTTTATGTTTTTGGAATTCGAACTTTATCTGATGTTTATGATTTTGAATTTATTAGATATAATTTTTCACATGAAAAAATAAAATTTGGGTTTAATAAAAATTTATATTTAATACAAATAATTGACGATAAAATCGACTTAATGTCAGACTCTATCCAAAGGTTTATAGATTATGCAATTTCTTGTAATGATAGAAAATTTTGTGTTGTTTCAATACCTGTAGATGAAAATATAATAATACCATTATTTGCAAAGGCTTTTAATGTTTGTAATATTTATTTACCAAAGAAGTATGTGGATTTTTTTTCTAATACAATTGATCCTTTTTTATTAAATGATTTTCAATTAAATGGTGATAATTCATATTTTTTAAATTTAGATGTAAAAACTAAAGATTGTCAAGCTATCAAAAAATATTTCCCAGGTTATTTAAAATATTTTTTTCGATTATATCAAGAGTATAATATTGATATTGTATCTGAATTTGACAGTTTGATATATCAATCACTTGTTAATTCTTTTAATTTTAATCAACATCTTATAACATTAATCGAAGAAGAAAAATCTGAAGAAAAACAAGTTTTATTAAAAGATTTTTTGGCTTTTATTAATGGGATTTGTAGTCAATGTGGCTCCAATAAAAATGTTAGCTTATACAATAACATTTTAGTTTCAGGAGTAAATTTTAAATATATTAATTTTTGTTATAACTGTTATTCTAAGCTAAATAATGAAGAATATTTTATTACAACTTCTATTAATTTGTGGATTACATTTAATAAAAACTTAACTAATTTGTATGCTTCAAATTTTGATAAGTTTTATTTAAAAGAGATTAGATTTATTTCAAATACTGGAGAGATTGATTTTGCTAAGTTTGGTTATTATTTCTATCATAAAGGTGAACTTTATATAATTTCAAATAATCCGAAATATGCTGAGTTTAATATTAAAAATACAATTCAACATGAAATGTTAATTGATAATTGTTATGACAATTATTTTGTTTTCAAATCTAATTATGCAGGTCATTATTCAGGATTTAATGATTTTAAATCGATTAAATTATATACAGGTGATATAGTTAAAATAAAAATTAATTCTTATTCATTAGTTGGTATAGTGGTTTCCGGTGTATATAAAGGAAGTAATTTAGATGCGGATTTTGAATTATATGAAGTTATCTCAAATTTTAACTATACAAATAATTTTTGGGTCGCTTTTTTAAAAGATGCTACACAAATTGAAGTTTATTCAAATATTTTTTCAATTTTGGATAAATACAATAATGTAAATATTAATGAAGTTGCAGAAATTTCTGCTAGACTAAACAAAGATATTTCACAGAACACTTTTACCCTTGATGGTGAAAATATATATATTACAGATAATTTAAAATTTTTAAAAGTTTTTTAATTTCTCATTTTTTATAAAAAAGATCTTATCAAATGCAAACCATCCTCAAACTCCTCCTCGCTCTCCTTCTCCTTCTCTGCCTTGCAGACATGCCTTATGGCTATTACCAATTCGTTCGTTTTTTAGCTTGTATAGCCTTTGGTTATTTTGCATTTGGCGAACAAGAAAAGCAAACAAAATGGGCTTTATTTTACATTGCGTTGGCAATTTTATTTCAACCATTTATTAAGATTTCGTTGGGTAGGGTGTTGTGGAATGTGGTAGATGTCATCGTAGCAGTTATTTTATTATATTCGATTGTCTTAAATAAAAAGTCTAAAAGATAATTTTAAAACTATCGTTATTTTACATGGTCATCTTCCAAATAATAAAAAAGGATTTAGTACAAGCCTTGAATCAAATTCGAGTTTCAATTCGGACACGCAGGTATAAGATTTATCATACAGCAGATTTTCTAATTCAACCTGGAAGGTTTGTGATTCGCATTGATGGCGCAGAGGCCTATTGCAAAATTCAGAATGAAGGAATAGGGATGTTTGAAATGCATTTTATGGATTTTTTTCATGCAATTGATTCCAGTATCGAGGAAAAATTTGATCAGATTCATTTTGTTTTGGATGATAAATTTATTCAAGTTGGAAAACGAAAATTATCTTATCTGAATGCTAGTTTTGATTACCAAAAGGTATTAAAAGTGATTGAATCACCACTTTCAAGTTTGAATTATGATGTGAATGAAGAAAACCAATATTTTAAAACTTTTCACAGTAAAGAGTATTGTTTGCTTGATGATATCAATGTGAAATTTCTAAGCGATACCATTGAGAAGGACATTAATTTTCTGGAGAAATATTTGAAAAAATATAAAATAAATCGGACAGAAATCGCTACTTTTCTTTATCAAAGAATGTATGAAATAGATAAGAATAAGTTATTCTAATTATTTCAAAAAGTTCCTTATTTTCATTTAATTTAATATTCCCAAGATGTCAACTAACTCTGTTCATAAAACCATACTGGAGGAATTTGTCGCTGCAAATATTACCTTCGATCCAGATCGTTTTTTACCCTATTTGAACACAGAATATGTTGTGGTATCAGCATCATGGCAAAAAGAAGATTTTTATGATTTTTTCAGCAAGATGTTGTGTTGTGCCCAGGAACGTGTTGTCGGTGATATGTATCCAAAAATTATTAAATCAAATCTAGATGATTTTACATACGAATATAATTTTTATGACCAAACACATCTTTATTCTTTGATTACTTTTGAATTAAAATTTCTAGATGATAAAATTTATTTTGAGATTTATCCTTTTTGAATTTACTTAAAGCTTCATTTTAATGAAAATCTACCTTGATTTTGACGGTACGGTCGTAGAACATTTTTATCCTTTAATTGGAGCTTATAATCCAGGTGCTATTGAAGTGTTGTATCTATTACAAGCAAAAGGGTACGAGCTTATTTTAAATACGTATCGTTCTGAAATTAAGGATAGCTCGTTAAATGAAGCGTTACATTATATCAATCAACTTCCCTTATTTAAAAAGATTACTCATACTACGACTTATAAAATAACCCCAATCCAATGGAATGTGCGTCAAGCCATCGAATCTAACCAATTATTTATTGATGATATTGCTCCAGATATGCCTTTGATAAA
>CANGZT010000081.1 GCA_947458955.1 Flavobacteriia bacterium
ACGCGTGTCTCGTAAATCCATACGCTACCAAAAGTCCTCCAAATGTCAATGCATCAGACACTAAGAAGAACCACATCATCAATTTTCCATAACTTGTAGAGAAAGGTGAAACTTTACCTCCCCATAAGGTTGCAGAATCAATCTGTGTTACATTATGATTTGACATACAAAAAAATTTTTTGCAAGTTTAGTGAAAAATACTAAACTTAAGTTAATATTAGGGTAATTTTTTATCCTCTGAACAATTATTAAAAACCGTTCTAATTTATTTTTAGTGTATATAGATTAGGAAAATTAACAAATAAATCCAAAGTACACCTAAAAAATGCCAGAATATCGCACCTAATTTCATACTTAGTGCAAACTTCGAATACTTATATTCTTCGTTTGCATTCTCCTCCTCTGTTAAATTTGTTTGTGGTAATTTCACTCGTAATGATTTCACAACCATTCTAATCAAATAAATTGAGGCACCTAAAATATGTAATAAGTGTAATGCAGTGATAATAAACAAATAAGAAGTAGAAGTGTCGCGTGATTGATTTGCTTTGATTTGCAGAGGTGCAGATAATTTTTTGTTTCCTAACATCAACTCACGATTTTTGTACTGTAGCTCTCTACCTTTATAATACACATGAAAATCTTTCCCTAATTGTCCTTTGTGAAAGAAATCTCCTCGACCATCTCGTATATTCCATGCTAAAAACTGCAATCTTCTAACATCGGTGTATTGTAGTGCTTTTCCACTTTCGGTCACTAACAATCCCCCTTGAACCGAAACATTTTCGTGTTGGTAATATAATTCAAAATCAGGCAATAAATTCATTACCCTATACCCCGATTTAGAATTAGCAATCGTTTCAAATGGTTTTACAAATGACTGTAGAGATTTCATTTGTAAATTACTCATCGGTTTACCACCATACAAATATTCATTTCCGTTAACCTCGATATATTTTCCTTTGTACTTGATTTCGAAATAGTCACCGTAACGACCATCAATTACAAAAATTGGACCAACAAAGTGTGAACCACTTTTAAATAATTGTTTGTACCCTACAAATTGAAAGATAGAAAAACCTATACCAAACACTAAAGCAAGCGGCATAAACAATTTTACAGATGACAAATTACGTGACTGTGCATTTTTTACAGCAAAATGATAAAATAAACTACTAATTATAATTAAAGTAGTGCTTACCCAAAAACCTGTTGGTAGCGCATATTTTACCCAGAATGAATCACCCATAGATACAATGTACCCTGAAGTGAAGCCAGCAAAAACCATAACAATACTGAAAATGGCAATATACACCAAATTCTTTTTCATTTTCTCCCTTACTTCGGGACTTAATTCTTGGTTAAAATCTTTTCTCATGACTTTACTTTTTAATTGGAATGTAATCTAACACATATAAAAACTGCACAAGAGGCAGGTAAAAAAATGACGCGAACATCAATTTTTTAGCGTCTTTATCATCACAGGTGATGAATAATCTATATGAATACCAAAAGAACCAACCGCCTAAAATAGTTGCTACCACCAATGTTAAACTACCTGTCCAACCTAACACCCATGGCAAAAGCGTGAATGGAATTAAAAACAAAGAGTAAACCATAATTTGATAGGCTGAATTTTTCGATTTACCAAACTTTGATGGTAATAAGGAAAATCCACCAGCTTTATAATCATCAAATACCACCCAAGCAATTGCCCAAAAATGTGGGAATTGCCAAACGAATTGTACGAAAAATAGTATGCCGGGTTCTAATCCAAATTTATTCGTGTATGCAATTGCCCCCAACATCGGTGGAATTGCCCCAGGAAAAGCACCCACAAATACCGCCCAAGGAGAAACTCTTTTCATTGGTGTGTAAATAAACACATATGAGATGAATGCACATACACCCAAAAATGCAGATAAAAAGTTTATTCTATACAACAACCAGGTACCTAATACTAGACAGAGTATCACAATTAGATATGCTTCTTTAAGATTCATTCTACCTTGTGGCAATGGTCTAGTCTGTGTTCTTCGCATCATGATATCCAATTCTCTTTCCCAAATTTGATTTGCACCATTCGAAGCTGCTGTAACTAAGGAACCTCCAACCATCAAATTGAAGATTACCTGCCAGTTTACAGATGCTCCATCTCTAAATACAACAAATAAGTAACCAGAAAGTGCGGAGATAACCACTAAAGCTGATAACCTAAATTTTGTGAAGACCAAGTAAGACTTAAATTTACTTTCTTTTTTGAGGGTATCGATGGTTGTTGAACTCACGTTATAAATTTTAGTTCAAATTTACCTATTTTTTGTCTTTTGATTTTAGGAAAACTCAGGTATTTTCATTTATCAATTGAAAAAAATAATAAATGAAAATTTATGCGAACCAATTTAGGAAACCCAACACGATAATCAAGTAACGCATTGCTTTACCAAAAAACATCCAAATATGGGTTTTTACTGGGCTACTTTTAAAAAAACCTAGAGCAACTATAAGAGGGTCACCAATGATTGGTAACCAAGAAAAAAAAGCAATAAAGGCACCTCTTTTTGCGACCCAATGTTGTCTATTTAGTATCGTCTGTTCAGATACTCCTACTCTTTTCAACCAGATAGGATTACCTAATTTACCTATCCAAAAATTTGTAGAACCGCCCAAAAAATTACCCGACAACGCAATCGTAAAACATAGCCATGGATCAATTCCTTTCGATAGAAAAAAAGCGAGAATTAATTCTGAACTAAAAGGTAAAATTGTTGCAGCTAAAAATGAAGCTAAGAACAAACCAAATAAACCTAAGGTAGTAAAATCCAAAATGTATAATTTTTTCAAATATACATGAATCAAATTACTTATATTCGTACTTGAAGAATATTACGTAAGTTAATGAAATTTGGTGCTATCGATATCGGAACAAATGCTGCGCGTTTATTAATTGGTGAAGTATGTCAAGATGAAGGACATTCTTATATCAAAAAATTATCTTACACTCGATTGCCGCTTCGACTAGGTGGAGACGTATTTGACTATGGTGAAATCACTCCAAAAAAAGAAGAAGAATTCATCAAAACGATGAAAGCATTTCAACTCATCGCCGATATTTTTGACGTGAAAGAATTGCGTGCATGTGCTACATCTGCCATGCGAGAAGCAAAAAATGGCGAAAAGGTAGCGAAATCTATAGCAAAAGAAACAGGAATTAAAATTGAAGTGATCTCAGGTGACGAAGAAGCTCGTTTAATTTTTGGAACATTTTTTTTACTTGACTTTGATAAAACAACTCCTTTTATTGTGATCGATGTTGGTGGTGGAAGTACTGAAATAAGTGTCTTCGAAAGAGGAGAACGGGTAGCTGCCAAATCATTTGAAGTTGGAACTGTTCGAACTTTAAAAGGAAAAACAAACGATACAATTTGGGGCGAGATTGGAAGCTGGCTTCATAAAAATATAGATGAATCTATTCCACATAATTACTTTGCAACAGGTGGTAATATCAATAAAATCCACAAAATACTCGGGGTTAAACAATTTGAAAACATTAAGCTTGATGAAATGCTCACCTTACGTGAAGAATTAGCAAGTTACAATTTAGAAGATCGCATGGAGAAATTTCAGTTGAAACCAGATAGAGCTGATGTGATTATTCCTGCCTGCGATATTTACAGTTATATTTTCAAAGAATTAAATGTAAATTCTTTTGCTGTGCCTAAAGTAGGTTTATCTGATGGTATCATCTATGACTTACACTTGAAGCACATCAAGTCAGAGAAATTTACAAAAGCAAAAAAGAAACAGATAAAGATAAATTGAATTTATTTAGTCTAACTGTCCATCAGAATGATAGACTCCATTCTTATAGATTTTCACCTTAAGTAACAATCCATCAGCATCGTAAACGTACATTTTACCATTGTATAAGCGGCCATCTTTGAAATCTCCATCTTGCTCAATTTCATCATTACCGTTATAGATCTTATTGTAACCGTTCGGATCAAACCTTCCGTCTTTCACTTTCGGAGCAACAATCTTTTTTGCCGTCTCATTTGAAGCTCCTGGGTCTCTCACAACAACAGGTGGATGAATCATTTGCTTTTGAATAGGAGTTCCAGCTAGAGAACCATCAGCATTAAATGATAAAATCTCTTTGATATCTCCATTTTCATAATAACGAATAGCTTTTCCTGTTGGTTTTCCGTCTTTAGAAATATATTCAAACTCTACTTGACCATTAGCATAATAATAAGTTACTGCTCCTTCTTCTTTTCCTTCCTCGTTATACTTTGCTTCATATTCTAACACACCATTCTCATGATATCGTCTTAATGTATCTAAATATTTATCACGAATAAAGGTGCCTTGTTCTTTGATTTTTCCGGTTTCGTAATACTTCACGTAATTCCCTTTCGGTCTGTTATTTTCGTATTCACCTTTTAACTTAGGAGTTTTACCGTCATTGTAATATTTCGTCCAATAACCTTCTTTTCGATCGTCTTGGAAAGTTCCTTCTTCAATTTTACCATTTTCAGGGTAACCAGCGTCAGGTCTGTCCTTTCCAAAATAAATCCACTTACCTTGTTTTTTTCCTTCTTTGTCTGTTTTATTAACTTTTTGGGCAAATAATGGTGTGCTCACCGCAATAAGCAAAGAAAAAAATAAGATAATTATGTTCTTTTTTTCGGACATTTAAAGAATAAAGTACGCAAATATAATGAAACGATTCGAGGTAAATTTATCAATTTAGTTTTGAAATATCAACATTTTCAAGCATTGTTTTCACCATTTCAGTAAGGTCATACTTCATTTTCCAACCCCAATCATTTTGAGCAGATGTATCATCAATGGACTTTGGCCAGCTATCAGCGATTGCTTGTCTAAAATCTGGAGCATAGTGCATCTTAAACCCATCTTTCTCATTTGCAATAGCATCTCCTAATTGTTTAGGGGTAAAACTTATTCCTGCTAAATTATAACTTGAACGAATTTTTACATTTTCTTTTGGCGCTTCCATCAATTCGATTGTAGCACGAATAGCATCTTCCATGTACATCATCGGTAATGCACTTTCTTCATTTAAAAACGAAGTATATGAATTTGTCTTTTTAGCATGATAAAAAATATCGACAGCATAATCGGTTGTTCCTCCACCAGGTAAGCTTGTGTAGGAAATCAAACCAGGGTAACGAATAGAACGCACATCTACTCCAAACTTATTGAAATAATATTCACACCATCGTTCACCCGCTAATTTTGAAATCCCATAAATGGTTGTGGGCTCCATCACCGTATATTGTGGAGTAAAATCTCTAGGTGTCGTTGGTCCAAACACAGCAATTGAGCTTGGCCAAAATATTTTTTGAATGTATCCTTCTTTTGCTAAATCAAGAATAGTGAAAAGTCCCTCCATATTCAATCTCCATGCAAATTCAGGGTGTTTTTCAGCAGTAGCAGAAAGTAAAGCTGCTAACAAATAAACATCTGTAGGTTTCTCTTCTTGAATATATGAACGAACAAACTCTTTGTCAAGTACATCCATTTTTACGTAAGGACCTGTTTTTAGAGCTTCCGAACATTCATCCTTAACATCCGCAGCAATTACTTGTTCATTTCCAAAACGTTTACGTAATTCGATAACCAATTCTGTACCAATTTGCCCTCCTGCACCAATGACTAATACTTTCTTCATATATAATGAATTTGTTTTTAACTTATCAAATGAAATAAATCAGCAATAAAGACTTTTAATAGAGTCTTTTATAGCAATTTTTTCACAAAAAAATACCTTCACAGATTATTGCAAAGGTACGTTTTTAAATTGAGAATGTGAAACTCAATATTAGTGAATTTCCACTTATTTTTTTCTAAAAAAGATACGTATAGGAATACCTGTAAAGTTGTAGTTTTCACGTATTTTATTCTCCAAAAATCGGCGGTAACTTTCTGCTATATACTGCGGTAAATTACAGAAAAACGCAAAAGCAGGAGCATGGGTAGGTAATTGAGTTACATATTTAATATTCACGTATTTACCCTTTACAGAAGGCGGCGGCGTTGCCTCAATAATCGGCAATAATAAATCATTTAATTCTGAAGTCGGAATTTTAGTAATTCTATTATTATAAACCTCCATTGCTGTTTCCAATGCCTTATGAATACGTTGTTTTGTAATTGTAGAGGTAAAAATAATTGGAACATCATTGTACGGCGCTAATTGTTCACGAATACGCTCCTCAAAAGCCAGCATAGTAGTATGATCTTTTTCAACTAAATCCCACTTATTAACCAATACTACAACCCCTTTATTATTTTTTTCTATGATGTAATAAATGTTTAAATCTTGCTTCTGAACACCTTCAGTCGCATCAATCATCAACACACACACATCCGAATTTTCGATTGCACGTACCGAACGTAAAGTAGAATAATACTCTATATCCTCTGTTACTTTTGCTTGTTTACGAATACCAGCTGTATCAACTAGTACAAAATCAAAGCCAAAAGCCTTGTATCTTGTATTTAAAGCATCTCTCGTAGTGCCAGAGATATTGGTTACAATGTTTCTTTCCTGACCAGTAATCGCATTTACGAACGAAGATTTCCCCACATTTGGTTTTCCAACAATGGTTATTCTTGGCAGAGCTTCTTCGTCTTCTAGTTCAGAATTTTTATCAAACGTAGCGATGATATCATCCAATAACTCACCTGTTCCACCACCATTTGTAGCAGAAAGGTCATATACATCTCCCAAACCAAGCGACCAAAATTCAGATGACAAACCGTAACGTTGTGTATTATCCACCTTATTAGCAGCAATAAACACCTTTTTCTTAGACTTTCTAAGCATTGCAGCTACCGTTTCATCCAAATCAACGATACCCGTTGTAACATCTACCATAAAGATGATGACATTCGCTTCATCGATTGCAAGTTTTACTTGTTTTCTGATTTCGCCTTCAAAAATATCATCTGAACCGTGTACATAACCTCCTGTATCAATCACTGAAAAAGGAACGCCATTCCACTCACCTCTTCCGTACAAACGGTCACGTGTTACCCCACTGATTTCCTTAACAATGGCATTTTTAGACTCAGTCATCCGATTAAACAAGGTTGATTTACCAACGTTTGGACGTCCGACTATTGCAATTATATTACTCATTTTTTTACTTTATTGATGATAAGTCATTTATAATCAATAACTCAACATTCATAATTATTTAATATCCGTATTTCTTCAATTTGAGTTCAGATTCTCTCCAATCCTTATCCACCTTCACAAAGGTTTGTAAAAATACTTGTTTTCCAACGAAGTTTTCGATGTCTTTACGTGCTTCTCGGCCAATTTTCTTCAACATATCGCCT
>CANGZT010000082.1 GCA_947458955.1 Flavobacteriia bacterium
GATTTACCTGTACTAGAACGTGGAGAAAGATCTGCACAAGTATACGGAATACAAGGATTTACACCATCACCTCAACCAACTAAATTTTTAAAAGACAATGAGGTAATCTCCTTTGATAATTTAAACTTCAAAGTGATTTTCGGACCAGGACATGCTCCAGGACATGTTGCTTTCTATTCAGAAGAAAATCATTTTGCAATTAGCGGTGATATTTTATTCAAAGGGAGTTTTGGAAGAGTTGACTTACCTGGAGGAGATTTAGAAACGTTGAAACAAACTATTCACAACCGCTTTTTTACCCTACCCGAACAAACAATTATTTATTCCGGTCATGGACCAGAAACAACCGTTGGTTTTGAAAAGAAAACAAATTATATACTTCAATTTTAATTATTTATGAACTTACGTTATTGGAATAGACAACACACATTTGGGTTATTAATCGCCCTAATTTCAGTGATTATATTTACCCCTATCGTGATGTATATCTTTACTTGGATTGATCATTCTAATATCTTAGGTTTCGATGATTACTTTGATAAATTCTTGTATAACAAGCAGTATCGAGGAAAAATGATTTCACTAGCCGTTGTCCCAAACCTCATCTGGTTTTACTGGTCAATGAATAAACGCAATTATAATTTCACTACAGGAGTTATTCTTGGCTCTGCAGCCTATGTTCCTTATATCATTTACAATAACTTCTTGCAATAATGAAATTATTTTTAATTGCAGGGGAAGCCTCTGGCGATTTACATGGATCAAATCTGATCAAAGCGTTAAAACAAAAAAATCAATCGATTAAACTCGCTTTTTGGGGTGGTGATTTAATGGAAAAAGCTGCTGATATAAAGCCTCTAAAACACTATAAAGAATTAGCATTTATGGGTTTCATCGAAGTAATTAAAAACTTAGGTGAAATTTTTAAAAACTTTAAATTGTGTAAACAACATATTGTTGATTTTAAACCTGATGCAATCGTATTAATCGATTATCCTGGGTTTAATTTACGCATCGCAAAGTGGGCAAAATCACAGAACATCAAAGTATATTACTATATCTCTCCAAAAGTATGGGCCTGGAAAGAAAAGCGTGTTTATAAAATCATTAAATATGTCGATACGCTCTTTACTATTTTTCCTTTTGAAACTGAATTTTTCAAAAAATACAATTACCCTGTTGAGTATGTTGGAAACCCACTGATTGATGCAATCCATGACTATAAAAAGGAAGAAAATAAAGAACTAAATTTTAAGTTGAAAAACAACCTTTCAGAAAAACCTATCATAGCGCTTTTACCTGGAAGCAGAAAGCAGGAAGTAAGCACAAAACTTCCTGTTATGTTAGACTCAACTAAAAATTTAGATAGATATCAATTCGTGATTGCTGGCGCACCTTCACTCGATTTAGATTTTTACAAACCATTTATCGAAAATAATGATGCAAGCATTTTATTTGGTCAAACCTACGATATTCTCGAAAATGCTGAAGCAGCCTTGGTAACTTCAGGAACTGCTACTTTAGAGACTGCTCTTTTTAAAGTTCCACAAGTTGTTTGCTACATTGCCTCTCCAATTTCCTATGCTATTGCAAAACGATTGATAAAGATCAAATTTATTTCTTTGGTGAACCTAATTTTTGATAAAGAAGTCGTGAGAGAATTAATTCAACACGAATGTAACCCAACATTGATTAGAGAAGAATTGAATACGTTGTTAATTGGAGGTCCAAAAAGAGAAAAACAACTTAAAGAATATGAACACCTAATCGAACTTTTAGGAAATGGAAGTGCAAGTGAAAAGGTGGCAACATTCATAGGTAAATAAAATAATTTTGTAATTCGTATTTTTACAAGGTGAAACATTGGTTTTGGTCATTGATTTTTTGTTTGTTAGGAAATGGTTTATTTTCTCAACAAATTCGCATTGGCGTTTACCGCGACTATGACATTAAACGAATCACTTTTTCTAACAACGGGTTTAGTTATTCCGTTTTTGGTGACACTTCAGATTTAGGTGCCATACTTCAAAATGAATTCGTTGATTTAGTTCAAACTAATGACAAAAAAATAGAATTATTTATTGGAGTTAAATCCCAAGGAAAATTCAACAAAATAAATCTGATTGAGGTCCAAACAAACTCTAGTATTACACTTACACCTACTAGCCCACAAATTAAAGACCGAAAATACAAAAATGACTTTGAAGTAACTCCAGGAGAAAAGGGTTTAACAATTGTTAATGTAGTAGATATGAACAACTACCTGAGTGGTGTTGTTGAATCCGAAGGAGGGGGTGGTAAAGACATTGAATATTATAAAGTTCAGGCTTTAATGAGTCGTACCTATGCATTGAAATACAAAACAAAACATAACAAAGAGGGCTTTGATCTTTGTGACCGTGTTCATTGTCAGGCTTATCATTCTATGCTTCGTTTCACTAAAACGATAGAAAATGCAGTTTTTGAGACTGAAGGAGTAGTAATGAAAGATGCACAGGGTCAACTGGTTGACGCCTATTTTCATGCTAACTGTGGAGGACAAACCAGCGAACCCGATTATGTTTGGAATAATAGTATTCCTTACCTAAATACTTTCAAAGACACATTTTGTATTTACACCAAACAAGCGGCATGGGAAAAAAGAATACCTAAACTAGAATGGGGAGAATTTCTTGTAAAAAAATATAATTATCCGATCAACGATAGTATCTATGGTCCAATGCTTTATAATTTCAAACAAGATGAACGTTTAGCCTATTATCACCACCCCATATTAGGCATTCCTTTAAGAGATATTCGTCAACAATTTAAGCTTAAATCAACGTTTTTCACTAATTTTTTAGATGGAGATGAAGTTTTGGTTCGTGGTAGAGGATATGGACATGGTGTAGGTCTTTGTCAAGAAGGAGCGATGCGTATGGCTAAATACAAATACAATTATATTCAAATTGCTATCTATTACTTTCCTGGTGTAATCATTCAGAATTTGAATGATATGTCTTTTTTTAATCAAAAAGGGAATATGCACTTGTGCGATCCCTATCGTGTAAATGACTAACTACTTATACGTTATAATAAAAATATCCTCGTTATCACGTTTAAATAATTTATTCTCACGTGCATATTTTTCGAGTTCAGAATTGTAACGTAGTTGTTTTAAAATGAACTTGGTTTTTTTCAATTTTTTGTCAATTATTTCCTTTTCCTCATTCAATTTACTCAATGTAATTTGATCTTTAATCATATCAAATATATCATTGTCATCTAGAAACATTCCGTAAAAAAAGAATAATAAAAAAGCAACTAAATATTTATTTTTAAAATACTTAGATCTTTTTAAAACCCATTCTTTTAACAAAGGAATATTCATATAGTTAATTTACACAAAAATAGAAACGGATGGCATTAGAAAACCAAATACCAAATTTGTTTTATTAATAGTTAAATGTTTGTATCTCCTTCAAATTTTTGAAATAAAGAAAACAGCTATAAATAAAGAAATTATAAAAATTAAAAATTTTAAAATAGACATCTTTTTTTTTAGTGAAATACATTGAAGATGCTTAAAAACAGCTTAATATTTCCCTTAAATTCTATTTAATAAATTTTTATTCAATAATATCGTTCACTAGGCGATAACGATAATTCGTTAAAATATCATTTTTATACACAAACCCTTTAAATGCAGAGTCAATCACAACGGGAGCAAACCAATAATCATATTTATCCATAAAGGCTAACACTTGTTCTATGGATATCTCATTATCAATAATTTGTTCTGGCTTTAATAAAAACTGAGAAACCAATAAAGTATCATATAATTGATTTTCAAAAAGAACTTCCTTCATGGAATCAATAGTTACCACACCAACAAAATTTCCCTGGAGATCGTTGACTGGAAAGATGGAATATTTCGAACTTTTTAAAATGGATATTACTTGCTTCAATGTTTGATTTTCATACAGAACATGAAAGTTTTTATCTAAAATTTCTGAAATATGTATCCCAGATAATACCTGTTCATCTTTATTAGAACTTATTATTTCTCCTAATTTTGCAAAGATTTTCGTATCCAATGAATATGGTTCGAAATACTTAGAAATACCAAAACTAAGAGATGAAACTAACATCAAAGGCAATATCAACCCATACCCTCCCGTAATTTCAGCAATTAAAAATATGGCTGTCAATGGGGCGTGATAAAGTCCACTTAAAATACCAGCCATCCCAACCAAAACAAAATTACTTTCGGGTAAATCCAATCCAAACAATAAATTAAGCATTCGAGCTACTAGAAACCCTAGAAAGCCACCTACAAATAAAGACGGGGCGAAATTACCTCCATTGCCTCCACTTCCTAAAGTAATCGCAGTAGCTACCGGTTTTAAAAACAAAATGAAAAACGCAAACAAAACAATAAACCAATCCGTATGGAAGTAATTGCCGATAAAACTATTATTCAATAATTTATATTCATTCCCTGATGATATCCAACGTATGGCAGCATAACCTTCACCAAAAAGCGAGGGGAAAAATAAAATGATAAAGGACAATGCTAAGCCTCCTAAAACTGCTTTTTTAAATTTAGAAAGTTGCCAATTACTGATTAAATATTCTGTTTTATGAAAAACACGATTATGATAAACTGAAAATAAACCAGTAAACGTAGCTAATAACAAATAAAAAAAAGTGTTAGAATAATCGAAAGGTTTCTGGTGATAAAAAGCCAAGATTACATTTTCTGAAAGAAAAATTTTGGAAATCAATGCACCTGATGCCGCTGCAATAATTAAGGGTATGAATGCAGAAACAGTTACATCTAGTGTGAGTACTTCTAACGTAAATAAAACTCCCGCAATAGGTGCATTGAAAGCACTTCCAATACCAGCAGCTACACCTGCCGCTAATAATAAAACACGTTCTTTTTTTGATAATTTATATCTCCTTGCAAAGTTAGAACCAAAAGCTGCACCCGTAACTACGATTGGGGCCTCCACTCCAGCTGAACCTCCAAAACCAACCGTTAATGAACTCGTTAATATTTGAGAATACATCTGAATACGAGGGACTAAACCCGAACGTTTATGTACAAGGTATAATAAACCTGATAACCCTTTGATTAATTTTTTATTTCGAAATAAATAGGAAGTTAAAATTACCGTTGCTAAAATTCCGATAACAGGTAGTGTTCCATAAAATAGAGAAGAGTTAAAGAACGTATTTTCTGATATAAAGTCGAAAATGGAATGAAGTAATTGTTTCAAAACAATTGAGGCAAATCCAACCGATGCACCTACTAAAAAAGCAGCTAAATAAATAAATTGCTTGTGCGTTAATTTCTGCTGCCCGTAATGCATGGCTACATTAAAATAACTGATAAGAATAATTAAATATTTATTGTACTTTTTCATAAAAGTAAGTATCCCTTAAGACATACAAGATAATAATTTATAAGAAAAGTATTAATGAAATAAAACCAATCGTAAATCCTATAAAAGCCAATGGCGCAATACGTTTTATATACCAAGCAAAGGAAATTTGTTCTAGCCCCATAACAACAACACCAGCAGCAGAACCTATAATTAATAAACTTCCACCGGTACCAGCACTATATGCTATTAGATGCCAAACTGAGGCATCGATTTGATTGGAAAACATTCCCATACTTGCTGCAACTAAGGGTACATTATCCACAATGGCAGAAAAAATACCAATTAAATAAACAAAAAGCCATTCTGGTAAATAATTCCCCACGGATTCACCTATTGAATGAATAACCCCTAATGTTTCCATAGAGGCAACCGTCATTAATATACCTAAAAAGAATAACACAGAGGTCATTTCAATTTTAGAAATCGCTCTCAAGGTAGGACTGTGATGTACGATTTCCTCCGTTTGCTTTCCGTAAGTTAACTTAATCATCCGTTTACTCATAACTTCAGAAATAATGGCGTAAATAGACAAAGAAAACATCATGCCTACATAAGGTGGTAGATGCGTAATTGTTTTAAAAACTGGAACAAAAACAATCGCAATGATTCCAAAAATCAACATAAAAACACTATTCTTTTTTAATTTTAACTGGCTTTCTGATTTTACAAGTGACCCTTGAAACGCTTTCAAAAACTTAGCTAAAAACAAAGGAATTAGTATAGAAATTAAAGAAGGGATTAAAAGAAATGCCATCAGTTTACCTGTAGATACCTTTCCTGCAATCCATAACATAGTAGTTGTCACATCACCAATTGGTGTCCATGCTCCACCAGCATTCGCTGCAATAATGACAAATCCAGCATACCACCAACGCATTTCTTTATCTGAAACAATTTTTCGTAAAATGGTTACCATTACAATCGTAGCCGTCAAATTATCGATAATTGCAGATAAGAAAAAAGACAACATACTGACAATCCATAGTAATTTATACTTTTTATCCGTTGAAATATACCGTTGAAAGACTTGAAAACCATCAAAGTGATCAATCAATTCAACAATCGTCATTGCCCCCATCAGGAAAATTAAAATTTCTGCCGTTTTTCCAAAATGATGTAATAATGTATCATTGAGTAATTCTCTCTTATTGTGTAACTTAAAATAAGAAATGTCACTGAACCCATTTTTAAAAACGTCATACCAAGATTGAATTTGATCAATATTCATTGAAATAACTGCCCATGAAAGGGTCATCATCAACAAAGCAGGAATTAATTTATCGATTTTTGTGAAGTGCTCGAAAGTGATAAACAGATATCCGATGAGAAAGATGGAAATTATAATTAAAGACATGAATAATATTTTATACTAAGTAAGAAGTTTATATTAAGAAAAATTAAACTTACGAATTAGAATTGTATTAAAATAAAAATCCCCTCTATTTCTAGAAGGGATAGATATAAATCGAATTAAATACTATATTCCGTCTCCATCAAAAAGATTTCCTAAACCTCCCAATATACCTCCTTCCTCTTTTCTTCCGCCCGGACTACCATAAGCCAATACACGAGATGCTAACCTAGATATAGGTAGAGTTTGTAACCATACCTCTCCTGGTCCTCTCAACGTTGCAAAGAAAACTCCTTCACCGCCGAAAAATGTATTTTTGATTCCACCAACAAACTGTATGTCATAATCAATGGTTTGGGTATAAGCAACGATACAGCCAGTATCAATTTTTAATACTTCACCAGGTTGTAATCTACGACGAATGATGTGACCTCCTGCGTGGCAAAAAGCCATACCATCACCCTCGATCTTCTGCATAATAAACCCTTCTCCCCCAAA
>CANGZT010000083.1 GCA_947458955.1 Flavobacteriia bacterium
AATTGTCGTTGCTACGAATTTAGTTCCATGGACCATAACCTTGCATCTATTTTTAGCATTGGTGATTATTGCTTTACAAATGGGAATTTTATTGGAAGTAAGTCCATCTCAAAAGCAAAGTTTTACACTGCCAAAAACGGTTCGTTTAGTGCTTTGGTCAGCAATGATTATTACGTTTATTCAAATGTTTTTAGGGACACAAGTGCGTGAAGCGATTGACGTATTAGTAAAACAAGGCTATTCTCGTCAATATTGGATTGATAATTTAGGGATACCGTTTTTCATTCACCGCAGTTTCTCGTGGTTGGTATTAGGAATGATGTCGTACTTGTTTTGGGTAAATCGTAAACAATTTCATTTAAAAATAATTAATACTTCAGTTTATATTCTTCTTATCGAGTTACTTTCAGGGATTTTATTAGCCTATGCCGATATGCCAGGACTAGTTCAAACAACCCACTTATTATTCGCCTCCGTAATGTTCGGAACTTTATTTATGACGTGTTTTAGAATGAGGGGAGAGTGAGAAATCTAATCTGAATTTTTGCATATTTGAAAAAAAGACTGATAGTGAAATTAATAGAAGAAAATAAAGACAAATTACATGCACTTTGTGTTCAATATGACATAAAGTCGATGTATCTTTTTGGTTCTGCAGTTTCGAGTCAATTTTCAGATGCAAGTGATATTGATATTTTAATTTCTTTTAAAGAAATACCTTTTGATAAATACACGGATAATTATTTTATTTTACATGAGGAACTTGAAAAATTATTTAATCGAAAGGTCGATTTAATTACTGAACGTTCTCTATCAAATCCATATTTCATTCAAAGCATAGAAAAATCAAAATATCTGTTATATGCAGCATAGTATTGAAATGTATTTGCATGATATTTTAAATGCAATAGATTCAATCGTTGAGTATTTAGGCAATGAAAGAAATTTTCATGAATACGAAACTAATAAATTGCTACGACGTGCTGTTGAAAGAGAATTAGAAATTGTAGGGTAGGCAACAAATAGAATTTTAAAATTAAATCCTGAAATTGACATTAATAATGCAAGACGTATAGTAGATTTAAGAAATTGGGTGATTCATGCATACGATAGTGTTGATAATGTTATTATTTGGGGAATTGTAAATAAGGATATTCCTCTTTTAAGAGAACAAGTAATTACATTACTGAATAAATATTCGAATAAACCTTTTAAGTTTAATGCTTAAAACATTCATCAGGATTTCCCAAGTTTACACTCAACGTTAAACCAAAGAAAAAATACCAATCTCTCGTAGATGAATTTCCACGAAGTCCATATGGATTTTGGTCTAACGAACGATTGGACAGTTTAGCAGCAAGTTTACTTGATTCAACTGCTAATTTACCTGCATCTACATAACGGTCGCTACCTAAATCATCTAAATAGTCTGTAAATAAATAGCGAATACCGTATTCAGTCCCGATACAAAAATTACGGCCTATCGGATATTTAAAACCAATTCCTATTGGTAAGGCTAGTTGATTTTGAGAATAATATTTTTGAGAATTTAACGAGGTGTTTTGACCTTCTGTACCTAATGTTCTCAGTTGATAGGCTTGACCCTCATAAGTAGTAGAGGGATCCATTTGAAAATAAGCTATCTCTGCAAACATATAGCCCGTACCTCGGTAGTTTTTGTTACCAATTTGGAAAGGGAAATAATTAAATTCCATCCCTAAACCGATTTCCTTGATTGTTGTCGTAAAATTTAAATTACGATTTTTAAGGGTGGCATCTTTTGATAATTGGTCATCAGCTTTTACAGAACCATATGCTCCCTCTATACGAAATGCAAAACGTCCATTTATGTTAAACTTATAAAATACTCCTCCTGCTGGTTGTGTCAATTGAAAATGTTGAAAGGAATTTATATCACCGATGTAATACATTCCACCTGCGATAATTCCAACCTCACTACGTGATAACACATTCTGTCTTTGTGAGTAAGACAAAGTAAAAAAAAATAGAAATAGAACAGCAATATAAAAGCGCATAGCTTCTCAAACGAAAAAAAAATGAATTTGTTGCATGGACAAAAAAATAAGGTGCCCATTACTGAACACCCTACCCTTAATTAGAATTTTAATGAATTATTCAATTACAATGCGTTGAGAATTTAGAACTGAGTTTGAGCCATCAACAACGTTTAAAATATAGGTTCCTTTTGCAAAAGAATCAATCTCAATAGTTGTATTTATTGAATTCAATGATTGATTAAATATTAAGTTTCCTTTTAAGTCTATAATTGAAATTGATTTATTTTTAAACTCTTCAATAGTGATATTTAACACATCAGAGGTTGGATTCGGGTAAGTTATAACTTTAATGTTGTTTAAGTTTGCTAAACCAGCACCTTTTTCTCTTACATCTACCTTGATTGAAGCAGTCGATGTGCAACCAAATTCATTTTTTCCAATTACAGAATATATACCACCATCTTTAATCGATATAAAATCTTTATTAGTTTTATCATTCCATTCAAATTCTTTTGCACCCGAAGCTTTCAATATAAATTCGCTTCCAATAATGATTGTTGTGTCTTTATGGTTCAATCTAACTAATGGATTTTCGTTCACTTTTACTGTAATGTTATCACTGATTGAAGAGCAGATATCGTAGGAAACAGTAACATTATAAATTCCTGATTTCTTGATTGTAGTAACATCCGTGATGTCATTATTTGTCCATTTGTAAGACCCTAAACCAACAGCTTTTAATTTTACAGAATCTCCATCGCAAAAAGTTAAATCACCCAAAATAGTTACATCTTTTGAAGGTCTCTCTACTACTGTTATTTCAATTTCTTTTTCTGCTGAACCGCAATTAGATGTTGTAATTACTTTATATGTTCCTGATTTATTAACTTCAATATTGGGTGTATTTTTATCAGCTAGTTCATTGTTGTTTAAAAACCATTTGTAAGAAATATTCTCTGTAAAAGTTAAATTCTTTAGATCAATTTTTAAATTACCTACTTCTGTGCCAGTAAAAATTTTAGTTGTAATTTTTATTGTAGGTTTTACTTTATAACTTACTATATTAAATTGACTTGGGTTACCTGCTGAAAAATCTACAATTGCATTTGTCAAATCAAATTCTTTCGGAAAACTAACTAGGCCAGTGCTATTTGTATTAGCAGTTACCAAAATAGAATCTTTTAATGATTTACCATTGATTTTGAAATAAGGTAATTCAAAAACTACTTTTAAATCTTGTTTTAAATCTGTTTGAAGTGTAATCGTTAGACTACCTGATGATATAACCGTGTTTTTTAATTCAACACCTTGTAAATTCATATTGAATTCGCCTTTTGTCTCATCGAAAGGGTAGTTGATTCCAGATGCATAACCACTATTAATTAAATTTATAATTGTTTGATCTAATTTTAAATCCTTTACGTCAAATACTTTCTTTGAATCAGAGAAGTCAGGAATACTTTTCAAATCTGAAGGAACCGCATTCAATGTTGTTTTTTCATCTGAGCAAAATTTTTGTTTTTCTGCGGATAATGTGATATTACACTGTGCATTGTAATTTGAGATTCCCAACACTAATGTTAAAATAGAAAATAAAATTTTTTTCATAGGTGTATTAGTTTTTGATTAAATATGATTGCAATATACAACTATTTTATTGTTAATTGATTAATTAAAACTAATTTTGTTCGCATAACTAAAAATACCTATATGAATTTCTTAAGATTATTCGTTTTAAGTTTGGTTTTATTCTCTTGCAAAAAAGTAGAATTTGATAAAATTTCTTCTTCTTTTTGGAATCCCAAACTTGCATTACCAATCGCTTATGGGACTTTTACCATAAACGATATTTTGAATCAGGCAGATTCAATAGATAAATATCTGGATCCTGCTAATCGTCCGTTATTACAATTAAAACTAAATGAATCAATAGATGGGTTTAGTATAGAAGATGCGGTTAAATTACCAGATTTTAATTCATTTCCAGAACAATCTGTATACTCATTTAGCAAATTAACTGTCAACGATTTAAATACATTAAATACAATAACTTCAAATAATCAAGGCATTAGAAAAGACTTTATTGAGATATTAAGATTTTTTGATCCCTCAGTCGATTTTAATCAATCTTTTGATTTGGATTTTTCATCGGGTTCTGATTTACCTGTTGATTTTAAAATAAATAAAATAAAGTTTTTAGATGGTAAAATCAGGTTGAATGTGAAAAAAGGGATACCTCATAAAATGGTTTTGAAGTTTACTTTTAATGAAATTACAAAAAACGGTAAGAAGTTACAAGATTCTATTGTTTATCAGCCAGGTATGTCTTATTTAGATGTTAATCTTGCTGGTTATGAAGCAAATTTCTCTACGAAAAAATTATCATACTCTGTTGATGAAATGATCATTATTCCAACTGCCGGGGTAATTGTTTCTACTGATCAGATCGTTTTAGGAGTCGAAATGACAGGCATTAATTTTGAATATATTGAAGGTTATTTTGGGAAATTATCAATTCCAGAAATAAAGGATACCATTAAAATTGATGAATTGAAAGGCTTAACTGGTAAATTTGGAATTACTGATCCTTCAATTAAATTAACAGTTAAGAATGGTTTTGGAATTCCTGTTGAATTAGGTATGGATAATTTTGCTGTTATTCGTAAAGATCAAACAAAATTACCGTTAGTAGTTAATACTCCTTTGGTAATTAAATGTCCAGCTAAACTAGGAGATCCTGATGTAACATCTACTTTAGAAATAAATAAAACTACTGTATCTAATATTGAAAAATTAGTTTCTTCTGAAACTAAAGAAATTCAAATAGGAGGGAAACTATTGGTAAATAAAGATGGTGATCCAAATTCTACGATAAATTTTATAAAGAATACAAGTTCTATTTCTTTAGATGCTGAAGTAACAGTTCCACTTACTGGGTATGCAAGTGGTTTTACTTTTGCTGACACAAGTGATTTTTCCTACAGTTTTGATGGTTTAAAATCTTTGCAAATGAGGTTGGTATATAGAAATACTTTACCAATTGATATAGATGCTAAAGTTACTTTTTTAGATAAATTTGATAACCCAATTAAGGTAGGAAATCAAGTTTTAAACTTACTTTCTTCTTCAACTGATAAATTGATAAAATCACCTGATTTAAAGTATGATACTAAAACATTGACTTGGAAACTTGATCAAGGTGATTTAGATAAGGTACCTTTCCAAAATGTTATTTTGAACGTTAAAGAATCAGATTTACCTTATTTAAAGAATGCAGCTAAGGTTGTTTTTTCTGGTTCATTTGAAACTTTTCAAGGCAGTAAGGAATCACCCGTAACTTTATACGATTATTACGGTTTGACAATCAAATTATTTGCAAATGTCGAAGGAAATGTTCCTATGAAATAACTAGTTTTTATAAAAAAGATGAAAAATTCAATATTACTTTTTATTACAATTGTTCTTATAAACAATTTATATGCTCAGCGCAATATTACTCTAGCTGATCTAAAAACACCCTACTCGTATCGTGTAAACCCTTCGATAATTCCTGAATCAAAGGTATTTGTTTCCATTCCATTGTTAGGTACCTATAATTTTCAGTTTACGAATCGTATTGCTGCTATTAATGATGTTTTTGTTCCTAATTCTAATGGGGATTCTTTAATTCTAAATAATAGCGAATCTTTTTTTAATAGAATGGGGTCCAAAACCTATGTGGGTGCTGAATTAACAAATCAAATCTTTGCATTTGGTTTCAAGGTGAAAAAAAATTATTTCACACTAGATATTAGCAATCGTTTGAGTTCTGAAATAGGTTTAGGTTCTGATCTTTTAAAATTTTTAGTTCAAGGTAATGGTGGTGATTTAGTTGGGAGTAGAGCTAGTTTTGATGGTTTAGGAGCTTCCATTTTATCTTATGTTGAATATGGTTTAGGTTATACTAGAGAAGTTAATGATAAATTATCAGTTGGAGGAAGATTAAAATTTCTTTCAGGTATTGCAAATCTGAAAGGTACTAATACCAAAATTGGTGTTACTACTGATGCATCTGATTATAGTTTAACCATTGATGGCCAAGCTGATATTAAATCCTCTAACACAGCAATTTTTACTGATTCAGCTTATGCTAGTACTATGGATCCTATGAGGATAGCTAAAATGGCTTATAATTTTTCTAATTTCGGGATGGGTCTAGATTTAGGTGCTACTTATAAGTATACTGATAATATTGTTTTCAAAGCTAGTATTATTGATTTAGGTTTTATTAAGTGGGATCAAGGTATTGCAAATTATCAAGTACAACCTTTTAGTTATAAGTTTAGTGGTATTAATTTAAATGATGTAATTAATAATAAAGAAAATTCTACTTCAATTCAAGATTCTTTAAATTCAATTTTTAATACAGGTAAGTCTACTAACTCATATGCAACAGGTTTACCAACTCGTATCTATTTAGGTGGAGATTATATTTGGAATAAATATTTATCATCTGGTGCTACATGGTATAATGAAATTTATAATTCTTCTTACAGAACGGGTTTAATACTTTCTTCGACATTAAGTGTTAGTCATTGGTTTGGAATGACTTTGAATTACGGTATGTATGCTGGTTCCTATTCAAATATCGGTGTTGGTTTACGTCTAAGAGGTTTTTACATTCTTACTGATAATTTAGTTTCATTAATTAATTATCAAGCGACAAGGGTAGCTTCTATCGCTTTTGGTTTTAATATTACTGTTGGTAAAACACACGAAGAAAAGGCTTCTGCAAAAACAAATTAATACATTATATATATTCAATTAAACTAAAAAAGCCCGCATTAGACTGCACCCAAAAGTTTAGACAAATTTAATTTAATTTTGATAATGATGAGCTCGATATTGTATCGGGCTCATTCCATTTAGATTTAGTTTTATTCTTTCATAGTTATAGTAGTTTATGTAATCTTTGATTTCTTTTTTCAATTGA
>CANGZT010000084.1 GCA_947458955.1 Flavobacteriia bacterium
GCTTTTAAGATTAGTAATACAGACTATAAATTATGTCCAGACGATGGAAAACCAGAGTTTGCATTTATCGGTAGATCGAATGTGGGAAAATCTTCGTTAATTAATATGTTAACCCAACAAAAGAGTTTGGCAAAAACTTCTGGAACACCAGGTAAAACACAATTAATCAATCATTTTGAAATAAACAACGAGTGGTATTTAGTGGATTTACCAGGTTATGGGTATGCCAAAGTTTCTAAAAAAGCACGTACTGTTTTCGAGGAATTTATTGCTGCATATTTAATAAACAGAAACCCGCTTTTAAACACCTTTGTTTTGTTAGACTCACGTCTTCCTCCTCAAAAAATCGATTTAGAATTTATGTCTTGGTGTGGGGAAAAACAAATTCCCTTCTCAATGATTTTCACAAAAATAGATAAACTATCCTCTTCTGAACTTCAAAAGAATTTGGCTGCTTACAAAAAAGAAATGCTAAAATACTGGGAAAGTTTACCACCGATTTTTACGACCTCTTCTGAATCTAAATTCGGAAGAGAAAAAGTATTGAATTATATTGATGAGATTTTAAAGACGATTTAACAGAAGAAAGTTAAAAGTTGAAAGTATAAAGTGGGAAAGAAATAAAGTAATATAATTTCATACTATTAGTAAAGGGGCTTTCGCCCCTTTTTTTATGATTTTTGTTTTTTTAGCAAAACTAGAAGAGCTATTGTAGCTCCAATAATTGGCAACCACCAAATTAAAATTGTAACTAATGCTTTCATCTTAAAATCTTGCCCTCTTTTAAGCGTTAAAACAGTTGATAACATATTATAAGCTGATCCAGCTAAAACAAGAAATATAATGAATGGTACATTTACTTTACCCATAATATTAAATTTTTAAACAAAAATTTAATTAAAATTATATCTTTATTCTTCCCTTAACTGAATGTTGTTTTTTGATTCTTTAAAAAACAAACTTTTACCAAGTAATATATTAATAATGAATGTGTTTAACAAATATAAATAAGTTCCAATTTTTATTTGACTACACTCCTTTAAGATCGAATATTTCCAAAAGTAATAAAGACTTGAAAAGAAAAATAATAAATTAATTAAATTCAAAAAAAACAATAGTTTTTTTTCATAAAACATAATGCAAATAAATGAAAAAAGCACAGTTAAAAAAACAGAAATTACTATTAAATATACAGGTAAAATAGCTCCATTACTTTTAAATATCGAGTAAACAAACTCATAACCATTTAATGTACTTTCTTGTTTTAAAATTTCACTTTTACTTTTGTCAAATCCAGTTCCAATTGTTTTATTTTCATAACCAACATATTGTGGGTTTTTTAAATCTTTGTTTGAACAAGTTTGCAAAAAAGGCAATATTAAAATAAACAAACTTAATATTGATAGCGTCCTAATTAATTTTATCATAATTTATAAAATTTGGCTTGAAGTACCTGAAATTTCATTTTGATACAATTCGATAGATGGTGCAACCACAAATAATTTCTCAGACGGAATATATACTAACTTTTGTTGACAAATTGTAACACAACCACCTTGAGCAAGACACTTATCAAATAATTCTTGACAAGCTTTACCCATATTTAATAAAGTCACAGTACAAACTTTCGTCCATTTCTTTTTAGCATCACATGTAATTTTATAATCCCAAGAATAATCAATTGATGAAGTTTCAGCTTTTTCTTTTCTTTTATTAAAATCCGTAACCCTATCAATCAAATCATCAGTTTTAGGCACAATAGAAAAGTCTCTAACTATATATTCATCATCATTCTTTTTATAGTCAATAAAAAACACAATTGATTTTTCATTAGTTACTCCCTTTGATGAAGTATTTATTTTCTTTAATAAATCATCATAATTTAATTGCTTATTTAACACACTATCATTTAAAACTTTGGTCGGGTCACTAATATAGTCAATATCTTTTGATTTTTTACATTTTGTATTTAAAAAAACAATCGTTAAAACTAACGGTATTACTAGTAAAAATTTAAATTTACTCATTTTTAAAAATTTTAAAATATATTATTACTTATTTGATCAACTTTTGAATTTACATTATTAAAATCATCTACATTAATTACAAAAGTTTCGATTGCCGGAATATAAATCATACTGCTTTGACATACATTCCCTGTACCTCCTTTATCTAAACAACTTTTCAATAAAGCCCAAGCACCTTCCTTAGAATTAGCTGATTTTGACCAATCTTTTGAATATTTAAAATCACAAGAAACAGTATACTTAGTTGCTGCATCTAAAGCTTTGTTTCTTTTATCTTTTTCAACTTGATTTATCATCTCATTTATTTGATAATTATTAGTGATCTGATTACTATTTATAACTCTAATCATATCTGTTGATTTATCAAACTCAAAAGAGATTTGTATAGAAGATTGTTTATTTAATTCAGAATTATTTTCTAAAATATGATTAAACAACTCCTCCTTATGATAAGTTTCTCCAACTATTTCTTCTTGAATTTTTTCCTTCTTACAAGAATATATAACTCCTGTTATTAACGCTATACCTAATAGCGAATAAATTACTTTTTTCATTTTTAATTAACTTTTTGATTAATAATTATTTTTGGATATCCGAGAGCAAAAAAAAGTAAAAAATGTTTCAAAAAAAACAAAATGAAAATAAATATCTAAAAATGAGGTGATTTTACTCCATTTAGCGTAAAATTACGCTAAGAAATTGCGTAGATTTACGCTACATTCTCCCCTCAACAGTATGCCTTACCGATTCTTTAAAATCTAACCAATTCACCATTTTCATTAATTACAAAAATTAAATTATGATTACTACCTGTCATAATAATTTTTGATTCAAATTTCAATCCTGAAACAGAATAATAGCGAATAACCAAATCTCCTTTTTTAATTGTAAATACACTTGATGTTTCGTTAATCTTCAAAGTATCTGATTGATAAGTTCCAACATTAAGACGATAAACATCTTCAAAATAATTATTTACAATTTTAATATTATAGTCTTTTTTTTGACAACTAATAACCAAAAGTATTAAAAAAAGAATCGTAATTACTCTCATTATACCAATTTAATTTTTTGTAACTATTATGAAATTTAAAATTTAAAGAGTCTGGAATAAAAATACTTAACCCTGAACAACTTTTTAAAGTTAATTCCTCCAATATTTTATTGGTATTGTTTTTATAAATTATTAGTCTATCAAAAACAACTTTATTAAGATTATAGTTGTTTTTCAAAGCTAATGAATCCATAAAATTACCTAAATCAAAAAAAACATTTGATTGACTAATTTCATATTGTTGAATATTTGAAATTTTATCAATTTTCAAATTTTTATTATTTATCATTAATTCTGAAAAACTTTGTCTAACTTCTTCTAAAGAATTAGAATTTACAACACTAATTGTTGCAGAATTATAAATACCTTCTTGTTTATTATAAAAATCATAAAAACTTTTCCCTATCAATATATAGTCTATCTTTTTTTGAAAAAGTATAGGGATTGTTTCTTTATAAGGAAAACCAAAAGATAAAATCTCAGTTGGTGAACAAACGAAATACTTAGCTCTATTTTTTAGTTCATACAATACTTCTATTGAACCCATGTAACAAGCATCGAATAAAATGAATTCAAAATTCAAACCTAAGTCTAAAGCTGTATTTAAATCCTTTATATCTATCTCATCATCATTATCTCTACCAAAACTTTTCAAAATTGGGAGATATGATTTTTGAGTAGATCCAATTTTTGTTCTCGCGGGCAACCAACCTGTTCCATGAGACCATAAAATCAATCCATATTCCTTTGCCTCATACAAATTAATAATTTCTTTCAACACTTTATTTAACACATCTTTATCAGCAGAATTTTGTTCTTTATAAACTTTTATAACCTTACTTATTATTTTTTCTGTAGTATCATGTTCAATCTCATAAACTATTGGATGTGATGGATTCGCACCTTTTGCTCGATCTAAATACACTATCAATTTTCCATCAAAATTTGACCAGCCTTCTTCCATTTCATTTAAATCATCTATTGAGAATGGATCAAGATTATTATCTGCAATCATATAAGCAATAACAACTCTATTCGTTTTAAAAACAGATTTTGGTTCTATTTTCTTACATGAAAAGAATAATACTAAAAAAATAAGGGGACATAAACATATCCCCCTATTTTTCAAAACATTTTTATTGACCTTTCCAATCATTTAAATTTACCTCTAGTTTATTTTTTGAAGCATCTATTATACATGGATAATTTATTTTGTATAAATATTCAAAAACTGAATTTTTTGAAACATCTGTACATTTACTTTCTGGAGCAGATTGTTCAATTTCAAGTACTCTTGTAATTGAACACAATGAATCGTATAAAAGGGTATTTTCACATATTAAACCTCTTAAAGATCTATTTGATATATTGGTTACCTTTAAAAAAACATTAGGTTTGCCATCTTTGGTATAATTTGCTTTTACCCAAGACCTAAAAGGTAAATCAACCTCCTTAATTACAGTACTATTTTCATCATATTCACCCAACTTAGCTTCTGGGTATGATATTATTGCCTTATCATATAATGTATCGCTTTCCAAATAAATAGAATATGTTAATGGAGGGTGGTGACCTCCAAATTTATCAAAACAAGAAGCAAATAAAACAATTGTTAAACAACTAAAAATTGTAAGTTTCAAATAAATGTTAAACTTTTTTAACTGCATAGTCTATATAAAAAGATAATTTATCATTCTCCCAATATGGTAAATAACCCCTGTTATTTTTCCCAATTGTATATCCGTTATCATGAAAATACAACCATTTATTAGTTCGAATTGCACCCTCCGAAATTATATAATTTTTCTTAAAAATTTTCATAACTACTTGCCAATTCCAATACTCATATTTCGAACCAATTGCAACTACCCAATGAGACATTCCGTCAACTAAACTTATTGCTGGCAATGCTGAACTTCTTATTCTATCATGAACATCTAAAGTAAAATCCATTTTATATTGTCCACTTGTAACTTGATATAATGCAGTTGACATTGGACCAGGTAATGTAGGAGCATTTTGACTTGCTTTATATCCACCGCGTAAAGGATACATAATATTTGGTAATAAATATAACCCAGACAATTTAGATAGATCAGCAAATAAACCTCCGTCGTTTATTTTACTATATTTATCGATCCAGTCTTTATCTGTGTCATTAGCTAAACCATCTTGATCTTCATCTCCTCCACTTATAAAATCATAGTAAGAAACCTCGCCATTTGATCTTCTGAGTAATGAATTAGAACTAACAAACTCTGGATCATTGTTTATTGGTAATTTAAATCCTTTATAAGAATCAAATAAACCTCTGTAAACAATTGCCAATGCACTTGGTCCACACCATCCTTCCCAATGAGTCGCTTTTAAATTGTTATTTTGGGCATATTTTGGGATGACATATTCAGAAATACTTGTCCAAGTATTCATTCCTTTACTAGAAATTGCAGATAAAATTTCATGATCTGTCATTGTGTCCAATTGAACTTTAATTGAATCTATCACTGTCCAATACTTTTCAGCATACTCTTTATTTTTAAGATCTTTATCTACAACTTGATCTATTAAAATTGAGGAGTTAGAAACATTCATATTTGACAATTCTTCTGTTGTCATACTTTTAATAGCTTCTATCATTCCTTTTGCATCTTCTGTAAGAACATCAGTAACAACGTTGCCAGTTTTAGGATCAACAATTACAGATGCTTCTTCACCAGATTTGCTTAATACTCCAGTATATAATGTGTTTGGATATCCACCACTAATAATTTTATAATTACTACCCTTAGTTAAAACAGATGAATAATTTCTTACATAAGGTAATACATGTGAAACAGTAGCATCGGCCTCTTTTTTTGCACAAGTTGTAATAGTTCCTAACCCCTCACCATTTTGATTTTTCACTATAAATTCATAATATTTGGCTTCTGATTTAGAATCATAAATAACCACCGGTTTTTCAGATAAATTAGTACCATTCCAACCCATCGATTGTTTTATACTTAACTCTAAATCAATCAATGCCATTTTTCGAGCAATCTCGAAGTGAACATTATTATCATTTTGTGCAATTGCATTTAATTCTTGATCATTTGCATAAGGCACATTTGAAACAGTATAAATTTGGTTTGAGGATATGTTAGTTTTTCCTATTTCCAAATCTTGTTTTTTACATGATGTAAAAAACAAACTTGAAATTATTGAAAAAACAATAATCGATTTAGTTTTTTTCATTTTTAAATTTACTTTTTTAACTTTTTGATTAATAATTATTTTTGTATATCCGAGAGCAAAAAAAAGTAAAAAATGTTTCAAAAAAAACAAAATGAAAATAAATGTCTAAAAATGAGGTGATTTTACTCCATTTAGCGTAAAATTACGCTAAGAAATTGCGTAGATTTACGCTACATTCTCCCCTCAACAGTATGCCTTACCGATTCTTTAAATTCTGTGAATTCAAAAGATAAAAATGAACTTAATTTTTTAGAATCGTAACGAACGATTGCTTGTGCGCTTCGAGCAGAGTCTTTCGTTACCGTTTGTTTTCCAGTAAACAAAGAAAGTAAAGCGGAAATTCGCCAAGCCAAACC
>CANGZT010000085.1 GCA_947458955.1 Flavobacteriia bacterium
ACATGATAAATTAAATTTTACTGTCTTTCCTAACCCATTTAATACCTCTATCAATATTAAATGTGAATCTAAACTCATAGGAAAAATCTATAAAATTTACGATAATACAGGAAGAGTTCTTTTGACAGGTAAAATAATTTCAGAAAATAAATTAATTGAATTAAATAACTTAACTAATGGTATCTATTTTTTATGCATAAATGATTTTGTACAAAAAATAATTAAAGAATAAACTATTAACTTAAAAATCCGGGGCTATTACGATGGAACTTCAGCCAAAGATGTATCCGTTTTATTGAAAGATATGGAATTGTTGTTGAAAGAAGAGAAATAAAATTTCAACCAAACTAATTAACAATCCACCTGTCATAAATTAAAATCAACCAAACCTTTACCATTCGTTTTAGGCTTATTTTTGCGCAAAACAAAAAATTATGTCAAACGAAAAAACCAATTACGGAGCCTTATTTACCTTAATTACCGTTTTCTTTTTTTGGGGATTTATAGCCGCTGGAAACAGTGTTTTTATTCCTTTTTGCAAACATTATTTTGAATTAGATCAATTTCAAAGTCAATTAATTGACTTCGCTTTCTACTTTGCATATTATGTTGGAGCATTAGTTCTATTCATAATTGGAACAGGAAAAGGAACTGATCCCGTAGCTAAATGGGGTTATAAAAACAGCATCGTATATGGTTTGTTGTTCTCTGCTTTAGGAGCAGGAGCTATGATAATTTCCGTTTACAATAATGTTTTTACAGGAATGTTATTTGGATTATTCATAGTAGCATTGGGCTTTTCATTACAACAAACTGCAGCAAATCCTTTTATGATTTCCTTGGGAGATGAAAGTACGGGTTCAAACCGTATCAGTTTAGGTGGTGGTATTAACAGTTTAGGAACCACAATTGGTCCATTAGTTGTTGCATTAGCCCTTTTTGGGTCAGCAGCAGTATCAGAAGAAGATATTCAATCATTAGGCTTAGATAAAGTGATTTTATTGTATATCTGTGTCGGCTTATTGTTTGTTGGAATAGCAGCACTATTTGGTTTTTCTAAAAAATTGCCTTCGGGTAAAAATGAAGAAAAAATAGAAGGTGCATCTAAAGCTTTACGTTCTCTATTAATCATAACCGGATTATTAATTGTTTGTTTTGCCCCAGTATTCAGTAGTTATAAAAGTGACAAAGCTCTTCAAATTTTAAATAAGGAGGAGCAAATCAAAAAATTAGAACATTTGGTTTCAAATTCTAATACCATTGCCATTCTTGAAAATGAAATAATTAAACTCAGAGAACCTTTAGAACAGGAACGAATGATTTGGTTAAGCTTAGGGTTAGTCGTTGTTGTTGGTGGTTTAATGGTTTCACTTTCTCGCTCAAAGAAAAATCCAACTGGTTGGGGAGCAATGCAATATCCACAACTTATTTTAGGAATGTTGGCCATTTTCATCTACGTAGGAGTAGAAGTCGCTGTAGGAAGTAATTTAGGAGAATACCTTAAACATCAAATGAATTTAAACGCCTCACAAATTGCTCCTTATGCAGCACTCTATTGGGGTAGTTTGATGATTGGTCGTTGGGCAAGCGCCGTACATGCATTTGAATTAAAAGAAAAAACAAAACATTTATTAACCGTTTTAATTCCTCTCATTGCTTTTGGTGTCGTAATTGGATTAACCAAATTAGCCGGCCACGATGTAACTGATTTATATGCCTACATCGTATGTGTTATAATACAAATCATTGGGTTTTATTTAGGAAAAAACAAACCTGCTCGTACGCTATTTATTTTTAGTGTATTAGGTTTAATTGCTACCATTATTGGTTTTACAACCTATGGAATTGTTTCTGTATATGCATTGTTGAGTGTTGGTTTATTCTGTTCTATCATGTGGCCTTGTATTTTTTCACTTTCATTAGGGGGATTAGGAAAATACCAAGCACAAGGTTCCGCTTTCTTAATTATGATGATTCTAGGAGGAGCAATAATCCCTCCTCTACAAGGAAAATTAAGTGATATTATTGGAATTCAACCATCGTTTATTGTTGGTGCAATTTGCTTTATCTACCTCACTTTATTTGCTTTGGTTGTAAAAAGAATACTCAAAAAACAAGGATTAAACTTTGAGTAATTTATTTAAAACTAATCTAAATAAGAACTTAACGTCAACTCGTTTGTTCTAACTATTAAATTTGTTGTCAATTATTAAAAATTTTTAACTAAAATGAGTAAATCTGTGTTATTAAAGTCCTCATTAGCCAAAAAATACTGGATGGCTTTGACAGGATTGTTCCTCTGCCTATTCTTGGTGGGACACTTACTGGGTAACTTGCAATTGATTTTCAAGGCAGGCGAAGAAGGAAGAAGAGCTTTTAATGAGTATGCGTACTTCATGGCTCACAATCCACTGATCAAGGTGATGTCATATTTGACATACATCTCGATTTTATTTCACGCGATTGATGGTATTCTATTGACTATCGAAAACAAAAAAGCGAGACCGGTGAATTATGCTTACAGCAACCCGAAAGCAAATTCACGATGGGAATCAAGAAATATGGCGCTTCTTGGAAGTTTGGTATTGATTTTCATCGCTTCACACATGGCTCATTTTTGGTATAAAGCAAAAGTGAAAGATGATATGAAATTACATACTGTTTCTGTTACGGCTCCTGGCTCAAATGAAGCTCAAGAATTGTACATTACAACAAATGGTAACTATTTACCAGTACAAGGAGTTAAGGTAAAAAACCATACTGAGTTTTACGAACCGTCTGTTGATATTAAATTAGGAGAAGGTTATAAAGATTTACATTCTGTTGTAAAAGCATTTTTCTCTGGAAAAGAAACAAATGGTGTTCCAGGAAACTCAATGGCATTAGCTGCAGTAATTTTCTATGTGGTATCAATGATAGTTCTGTCTTACCACTTATTGCACGGTTTCTCTTCAGCTTTTCAATCTTTAGGTTTGAGACACCCTAAATACACTAATTTAATTGCAAACGCTGGAAAAGTTTTTGCTTTTGTAGTTCCATTAGCATTTGCCATCATTCCTGTATTACTTTTTATCAAAGGTTAAAAACATTAAACGAAAGTTACTATGTCAGTATTAGATTCAAAAATACCGGAAGGTCACATTTCAGAGAAATGGACTAACCACAAAAACCACCTTAAATTAGTTGCACCAAACAACCGTCCTAAAATCGATATCATCGTAGTAGGAACAGGTTTAGCAGGTGCTTCTGCTGCTGCTTCTTTAGGAGAAATGGGATATAACGTGAAAGCGTTCTGTTTCCAAGATTCTCCAAGACGTGCACACTCAATTGCTGCTCAAGGAGGTATTAACGCTGCTAAAAATTATCAAAATGATGGTGATAGCGTTTATAGATTATTCTATGACACTATCAAAGGGGGTGACTACCGTGCAAGAGAAGCAAACGTTCACCGTTTAGCTGAGGTTTCTGGTAACATCATCGACCAATGTGTCGCTCAAGGGGTTCCTTTTGCTCGTGAGTACGGAGGTTTGTTAGACAACCGTTCATTTGGTGGTACACAAGTTCAACGTACATTCTACGCTGCAGGACAAACAGGACAACAATTATTATTAGGAGCTTATTCAGCATTATCAAGACAAATCGGATTAGGTCGTGTAAAAATGTATCATCGTCACGAAATGTTAGAATTGGTAAAAGTAGATGGAAAAGCACGTGGTATTATTGCTCGTAATTTAGTTACTGGAGAATTAGAAAGACATTCTGCTCACGCAGTAGTATTAGCGACAGGTGGTTATGGAAACGTTTATTTCCTTTCTACAAACGCAATGGGTAGTAACGTAACTGCTTCATGGAAAGCACACAAACAAGGTGCTTATTTTGCTAACCCTTGTTACGTTCAAATCCACCCTACTTGTATTCCAGTTCACGGAACTAACCAATCTAAATTGACGTTAATGTCAGAGTCTTTACGTAACTCTGGACGTATTTGGGTTCCGAAGAAAAAAGAAGATGCTGAAGCAATCAGAGCTGGAAAATTAAAACCAACTCAAATTGCTGAAGAAGATAGAGATTATTATTTAGAGCGTAGATATCCTGCATTTGGAAACTTAGTACCACGTGATATTGCTTCTCGTGCTGCTAAGGAAAGATGTGATGCTGGATTTGGTATCGAAGCGAATGACACAAACGAAGGAGTTTACCTAGATTTCTCAACAGAAGTAAAAAATAAAGGAAAACAAGCAGCTTATGCTGCGGGCGACCACAATCCATCTGAAGAGAAAATCAATCAATTAGGTAAGAAATGGTTGGAAGAAAAATATGGTAACTTATTCCAGATGTATGAAAAAATTACTGGAGAAAACCCATATGAAACACCAATGAAAATTTACCCTGCAGTTCACTATACAATGGGAGGTGTTTGGGTTGACTATAACTTACAATCTACTATTCCAGGTTGTTTTGTGACAGGTGAAGCGAACTTCTCAGACCACGGAGCAAACAGATTAGGTGCATCAGCTTTGATGCAAGGATTAGCAGATGGTTATTTTGTATTACCATACACTATTTCTGACTACTTAGCTTCAGAAATTAGAACAGGTAAGATTACAACAGAATCTCCTGAATTTGAAGCTGCAGAAAATAATGTTAAAGCTCAAATTGAGAAATTCATCAATAATAAAGGAACAAAGTCTGTAGACTACTACCACAAAAAATTAGGTTTAATTATGTGGAACAAAGTAGGAATGGGAAGAAATGAAGAAGGATTGAAAGAGGCTATTGCTGAAATTGATGCTTTAAAAGCTGAATTCCATAGTAATGTATATGTTCCTGGAGACTCAAATGAATTGAATCCTGAGTTAGAGAAAGCACTTCGTGTTGCTGACTTTATAGAATTAGGTCAATTAATGGCAAGAGACGCATTACAAAGAAACGAATCTTGTGGTGGTCACTTCCGTGAAGAATACCAAGATGCTGAAGGTGAAACATTACGAGATGATGAAAACTTCAAATTCGTTGGTGCATGGGAATACAAAGGAGATGATATCAAAGAAGAAGTATTACACAAGGAAGAATTAAAATACGAATTCATTAAGATAGCAGCTCGTAATTATAAATAAGAGATTAGTCATTAGTTTTTAGTCAATAGTCAATAGAACGTGAGTAAGATACAGTCATATAAAGATTTGTTAATTTGGCAAAAGGGTATAGAAATAACTGAAAAGGTATATTTACTAACCAAATCTTTTCCAAGTGAAGAAATCTATTCATTGACAAATCAAATCAAACGAGCAACCGTTTCTATTCCAAGCAACATAGCAGAAGGTTTCGGAAGAAATTCAACTAAAAGTTATGTGAACTTTCTTAAAATCTCTAGAGGTTCACTATACGAGTTAGAAACACAATTGATTATTGCTGAAAAACAAAATTTCATTTCTGATTTAGATTTATTACAAAGTATAATTGAACTAATTTCAGAAGAAGGAAAAATGATTAATTCCTACATTAATAAAATAGAATTGAGCAATATAAATGTTTAATAAAGTTGTTAATTAAAGTTCTAGTGACTAACAACTAACAACTAAAAACTAAAATTATGGCAACTAAATCAATTAATATAACCCTTAAAATTTGGAGACAAAAGAACTCCAAAACAGAGGGTAAATTAGAAACGTATAAATTAGACAATGTTTCTACAGCAAGTTCATTTTTGGAAATGTTAGACCAATTGAATGAACAACTAATTAACGAGCAAAAAGAACCTGTGGCTTTTGATCACGATTGTCGTGAAGGTATTTGTGGTATGTGTTCTTTATACATTAACGGACGTGCTCACGGACCTGATACAGGAACTACAACTTGTCAGTTACACATGCGTATGTTTAACGATGGTGATACCATTTATGTTGAGCCATGGAGATCTAGAGCATTCCCTATAGTAAAAGACTTAGTAGTAGACAGAAGTGCTTTTGATAGAATACAGCAAGCTGGAGGTTTCGTTTCTGTAAACACTTCAGGAAGAACGATGGATGCAAATGCTATTCCTGTTCCTAAAGAAGACGCAGACAAAGCGTTTGAAGCTGCTGCTTGTATTGGATGTGGAGCATGTGTTGCTACTTGTAAAAACGGTTCTGCTATGCTTTTTGTTGGAGCGAAAGTTTCACAATATGCATTATTACCACAAGGAAAAGTTGAAGCTACTCAAAGAGCTTTGAACATGGTTCGTCAAATGGATGAAGAAGGATTCGGTAACTGTACAAACACTGGTGCTTGTGAAATTGAATGTCCAAAAGGAATTTCTTTAGACAACATCGCTCGTTTAAATAGAGAGTTTTTAAAAGCTACATTGAAGTCGGATAAATAAAAACACCTAATACTATAAAAAAAGCCCGCTAATGTGTACATGCCCCCAAAAGTTAGACACTAACTTGGGGGCATTTTTATGTTTAAAAGAAATAAATACGATTACAACTTTCGGCTTCGTTGCGTAAAAGCCGTATTAAGCGGTAAAAAATCAGTAAAGTCAATTGCTAAAGAAAATGGGAT
>CANGZT010000086.1 GCA_947458955.1 Flavobacteriia bacterium
CCCTCCTAATTCAATTTTAGCAATTTCGCTCATGTAGTCATTCTTTTAATAACAGCCCTAAATTAATAAACAAAAATGTATTAGTCCACTATTTTTAGGTAACTTTTTTATAAAAAATTTTATAAAAAATAAATAATACGATTAATTTCCTATAAGTTCTTAGAAATGAAATTATACATCATTTGATAAAGGTGATTTCGTGTGTTTCCACCATAGATTCCATGATTTTTATTAGGGTAACTGAATTGCTCAAATTGTATATTAGCATTAATTAAAGCAGTCGTAAGTTCCATTGCATTTTGAAAATGAACATTGTCATCAGCAGTACCATGAATTAGTAAATATTTTCCTTTCAGGTTTTTTACGTGCTTTATTGGTGAGTTATCATCATAACCACTTTGATTTTCCTGAGGTGTTCTCATAAATCGCTCAGTGTAAATATTGTCATAATACCTCCAGTTGGTTACAGGTGCCACAGCGATGGCTGTTTTAAAATGATTAGCCCCTTTTGTAATTGCAAGTGAACTCATAAAACCACCATAGCTCCAACCTTGAATTCCAATTCGTGTAGAATCGATATAACTTCTTTTCTTTAAGTCTTTTGCAGTTGCAATAAAATCATCTAATTCTAATTTACCCATTTGAAGATAAGTAGCTTTTTTATGTTTTACACCGTTGAATTGAGTCCCTCTTGGGTCAATACTTACGACTATATATCCTTGCTCAGTTAGAAATTGATGAAACATATAGTCGTTTCCTCCCCATCCATTAACTACAGTGTTGTGCCCTGGACCTCCATAAACATGCATGAAAACAGGATGTTTTTTTGTTGAATCAAAATTCACGGGTTTCATTATCCAGGCATTATTAATAATTCCATCGTGTTTTACTTGATAAAACACTTTTTTGGAAAGTGTATAATTCTTTAAAATCGTTTTCAAATTATTATTATCCTCCATTATAGAAATGGTTTTCCCATTTCTTGTCTTTAATTCGAAAGTACTTGGTGTATTTGCATCTGAAGATTCCAAAACAAAATAATTCATTCCTTTGGCAAACTGAGCATCATTTGTACCAAACTCATTACTTAATGCTTTCTTATCTTTCCCATTTAATCTAATACTATAAATTCCTTTATTGATTGCTCCTTTTTCGGCGGCACTATAAAAAATTGTTGTAGCATCGTTGTCTATACCATATACATCAATGACATCATAATTACCTTTAGTGACAGGAGTTTGTTTTCCATTAAAATTGAGTTTATATATATGTTTGTATCCTGAAATCTCACTTGTTCTAATTATTTCTTTGTCATTTGGTAGAATAATCAAATTGTCATCTATTTCTATATAAGTTTCTGATGTTTCGTTGTAAAAAGGAGTGATTTTCAGTTCATTTTTGTTAGCATCGATTTTATAAAACATAAGGTTATTTTGGTGTCTGTTCAAAGTCAATAAGATAAGATTGTTTGAATTTATAGCCCATTTTAATCTTGGGATGTATTCATATTCATTAAGAGTAATAGAAGTACTTTTCATGTTGATCAAATCGTGCACAAATGCGACAACTTTAGAGTTTGATTCTCCTGCTTTTGGATATTTATAGGTTTGTATGCTTGGATAGTTTTTTCCAAAATAATCAATGTTAAATTGTTTTACTTGGGATTCATCAAATCTTAAAAATGCAATTTTTTTACTGTCAAATGACCAATCATATGCTTTCGTGATTGCAAATTCTTCCTCATAAACCCAGTCGGTTGTCCCATTTATAATTTCATTGTTTTTACCATCGTATGTGATTTGTGTGATAGATTTAGAGATTAAATCTTTTATAAAAAGATTGTTTTTAAAAATATATGCGATTTTTTGACCATCAGGTGAAAACGAAGCGAGGGTACTTTCAGAGCGCAAACTATCTAGTGGACTTAATAATTGTGTTTTTAAATCATAAATAAAATAGTTAGCCGTGAAACTTCTTCTGTAAATCGGTTTTTTATTGGTAAGTAACAACAGTTTAGATTCATCTGCGCTAAAGCTGTAGTCATCAATTTTTATTGGTTTACCTAAATAAATAAGCTGCTCGGATGATATAAGATTTTTTCCTTCTCCTTTATAGTTTTTATAATTATGAATCGTAATGGAGCTTCCTTTTGGGTCTTGATTGAGTTTGGTAAATTCTTCACCGTTTTTAAGTCCATTAAAACCGGAAACACCTTTTTCAGCAAATTCACCATTTTTCCAAATTTTTTCTATGGTTAATTGTTGTTGAGCGAAAATCATTTGAGCACCAAACAAAACATACAAAGTGAACCATTTATTTATCATATCACATTAAATTTACATCTTTAGATTTCGAAGTTACAAAATATGTATAATAATCAATTCTTTCGTTTCGCACTATTCTGTTTTTTAATTTTTGTTTCTTCTTTAAGTTGTCTTTCTCAATTTGTTCCAAAGAGCAACCCGAAAAACCTTTTTTTCAATGAGATAAAACCGTATTCATTTAGAGTAAGTTTTTCAAAATTAAAAGACGCTACAAGTTATTTAGTTTTGGTATCTGAGAAAAGTAGACCGCTAGCTACCCCCCAACAAAATGTAGGTTACATGAGAGGAGATTTGTTCTATGATGCTAAGGTTGCTTATGTAGGTAGTGATACAAGTTTTATTCCTTCTGCAATACGAACGAATCACGTTTATCATTATTTGGTATTTGCTTTTAATGGGCAGGATGGAACTGAAAAATATCAACTTTCTAATCCTGCATACAATTTTATAAGTACTTCCGATTTGAATATCGGAAATTATTATGAGGAGGTGAATTCAAGTTCTACCAATTTTGCATACCAATTACATAATTTAATTTCAACACATAAAGTGATTTCATATTATGATTACAAAACAACTATACTTGATAAAGTTGAAATAAAAGATACTTTTAAAGGGTTACGTTATGTAGAATGTGTTTATACGGGAGATAAAAAAGTGTTTGCGGGAAGTTTTGATTGGACAAAACTTGGATTTAGTAGAGAACATACGTTTCCTCATTCTTGGATGCCTACATACCCGGCAAATAGTCCTGAGAGACCAGAGTATTCTGATTTACATAATTTATATCCCACTAATTTAGATAAAGCAAATACTGTACGGAATAACTACCCTTTTGGCGAAATTAATGGTAAAGTATTATATCAGTTTAAAGAAGGTAGGTTAGGTGAAATGAATGGTGTAATTGTTTATGAACCTGCAAATTCACAAAAAGGAAATGTTGCAAGATCTATTTTTTATATGTTAACAGCTTATAATTCAATAGATAACCAATGGGTATTACCTTTAAAACAAAGTGAAGAAATACTAAAGAAATGGCATTTTCAAGATTTACCAGATGATTACGAAAAAACACGTCAAGAATATATTTATGATATTCAAGGCAATAGAAATCCTTTCATTGATTCTGTTGACTTTGTATGTAAAATCGATTTTTATAAAATGATTAAATCGAAAAAATGTATTGCTAGTATAAGTGAAATTGAAGTCAATGATTTATTTACTGTTCAAATCGATTATGAAAAAAATAATTTTTTTGTACTGTCAGATCAGGATATCCAATTAGAACTTATTTCATTGAATGGAACGACAATAGAAAATATCCCATTAAATACGAGATTACCATTATTTAATAGTGGAATTTATTTCCTACGAGGCAACATTAAAAATCAATATTATTTGAAAAAGATTGTTTTTTAACGAACACAACGTACTGACATTGCTATTCTTTTTGACTTGGGTTGTTTGTATATTTTTTTGCTGTGAGCATAAACAGCATAGGCTATCGCTAATTCTTTGTCGTCTGGATCTGAAGAAGAAGACCAAAAGAAAGTGAACTTTCCCTGATTAACATAAGATCCAAATTCTGTTCGATAACCTGTAGACTTTACGTTTAGTTTATAAGTGTTAACCTCAGTAAGATTAGGATAATTCCACTCAATATTGGAGGTGTCTTTCATTTTTCCACCTGCGAGGGAATCCCCCCCTAAAACTTCAATCATTTTATCCCATTCAGCTTCAGTAGGAACATGCCAACCAGCTGGACAAATATTTCTAGCATCTGCCACTGCATACCACGTATACATTCGTCCATATTTTTTAGCTAGAGTATCTACACCATTGAAAGGCCACTGAGCCGCTAGTGTGTCTATCGGTGAGTCTGTTAAGTTGACAATTGAAGTCGAGTAGGGTTTATAACAATTTATTGTATCATCATAATTTCTCCCATTGATATTTTTCATTGCTGTATAAACCAATGTGTTTAAATTTCCTTGAAACCAGTATTGTGTACCAATTTTTACTGCAGAATAAATATTTCTTTTATATCTGTCATTGACAGAAATTACATTTACCGAAGACTTTTTTGGGGGAGGTTTGGCTATCTCTGGTTCACAAGCTACAATTATGCAAATTAATAGAGAATATAAAGATAAAGTTATAAGCTTCTTTGACATCTTAAGCATGTTTTTTAATTATGAAATCCACTTTGAAAAAACTGGATTATTTGTTGAATTTACTAAAATTTTACTTTTTACGAAAGAAATATTTCCTTCTAGAACTAAATCTAAATTTATAAATCTCCCTTTTCGTTTGATAAGAAGGTTGATTTTTTCGTTTGAAAAATAATTCAACCATTTGTCCAGATCGTTTTTAATTTCAAAATTATTGATACCTAAAATTTCATCTTCTAAAGATAAATTGCTTTTACTAGCGCTTGAATTTTCTAGAATAGATTTAACAACATGGTTATTTCCATTGAAAATTGTTTTCAGTCCTAATTTTTCAACAGAAATTTTTTTACCATCATTTAGTTCAAGTTTTAGGTCTAATGTGGAAAAAGTGTCATTAAGTAAAGGTAAAAGAGGTTCAAAACCATCTATGTATTTATTCCAAAACAAAGTTAAGTCTTCATTTGCGAATTTTTCAACGGCATTTTTATAATCTTCTTTAGAAACCCCTTTGTTTTGTTTGTAATAAGTTTCATATAAATGTCGCATTACATCATCAAAAGAATGTTTTCCATTCGAGTTCTGAATGATTTTAACATCTAAAATGAATGTTATCAAACAACCTTCTGTGTAGATAGACACCTTTCTCCCAGGCGCACCAGGTACGTATCCGTCTAACCAGGTATCAAATGAGGAATTTGCTACTGAATAGTGATGTCGACCATCATTGTCAAGGTGTTTTTGAATTTGTGTTTCCATTTCTTTGAGGTATTCTTCTATTGTGAAAACCCCACTTTTTAAGAGCATTAAATCTCCCATGTAAGTAGTAACTCCTTCACACAAGTATCCAAGTTCTGAATAATTTTCTTTGGTGAAATCGTATGGAAACATTTCGATTGGTCTAATTGATTTCACGTTCCATGTGTGATACAATTCATGAGAACTAACTCCTAATAAGTCTGAATAAAAATCACCAAAAATATCTATGGAAGGACCTAAATGAATTACAGTCGAAGTTTTGTGTTCCACACCATGATAGGTTCTATATGGTGATATCTGAATCAAAAAGTGATATTCTTTTACCGGAAAGTCTCCAAATTTCTCAATTTGTTTGTCAGTAAATTTTTTAAAGTCTGTAATAATTTTATCCCATTGGGGTTTTACTTCTCCTTGAAACCAAATGTGAAATAGTGTATTATTACTTTCGTAAGTATTGTGTTTTAAGGTTGGAGAGCAAATAAATGGAGAGTCTGCTAATTCATCAAATGAATTTCCTGTCAAAGTATTTCCGTTTTTTTCTAATCCACATGCAATTTGATAATTTGATGGAATATCTAGTAGGAGTGTGAAAGGTTCATTTTGTTTTCCATGAATATAAGCGCAACAATTTACAGGGTTAATATACAATTGATTGTCTGATAAAAACGTTGAGCCCGCATTTAACTCATTTGCATAATATTTATATTCAACTGATATCGATTCATTTTTTGAACAAGTAAATTTCCATCGGTCTTTTGTGATTTTTTGAAAAGATAAAGGTCGATTATTTTCGGAAATAGTGAAGCTCTTTACATTTTTCGCGAAGTTTCCAAGTTCATATCTACCAGGTCTCCATGATGGTAATTGTATTTCGTGTTCTGTTTCTGTTGATGTAAAGTTGATTTTTATTGTAATATATTGATTCGATGGATTATCAAATGAAATAGAATAATTTATCATGGTTTATTTTTTTGGACAAAAATACGGGTTTCGTTTTATTTTGTAACTTCGCGCAATATCTATTTTTATTAGAATAACTATGAATTACGACATAATTGTAGTTGGTAGCGGACCAGGCGGATACGTTACTGCAATCAGAGCTTCACAATTGGGGTTGAAAACTGCCATTGTTGAAAAAGAATCGTTAGGAGGAATTTGTTTAAATTGGGGTTGTATACCTACAAAAGCATTATTAAAAAGTGCTAATGTTTATGAATATCTAACTCATGCAAAAGATTATGGTATAAC
>CANGZT010000087.1 GCA_947458955.1 Flavobacteriia bacterium
CACTGCAATTTAATAATTGTATCGATTTTACATTTAAGCTTAGAGGATTCTACCAATGTTACATTATATTCCCCTGAATTTAAATTTTTCACACTGCTTTTTTGTGGAATAGAATTAACAAAAAAACTAATGTTTTCAAAAAGATTATTATTGATAAATTCTATTTCCCCATTCTCAAAACCACAATAAGGTTCTTTTATCTTAACTGAAAAATCTAATACAGGTAAATTAACCCAAACCTTTTTTCTTTCTGATGAACAATTGGTTATTGAATCTTTGTAAATAATGTAATATAAACCTTGCTCCAAGTTTTGATATTTAGGAAGATATACATTAGAATTAGGAAGATCATATAAAAATACATTTTTATATTTTGAAACAATTTGATCAACATTGTGAACTTGATCTTTACAGAAATAAAAAGAATCTTGAACTTCAACTGGTATCTTTGTTGTTTTTTCTAATAACTGAACTTTCAATTTAGATTTACTTTCACAGCCTAAATATTGAGCAGCATAATAATAACCTGATGAAATTTTATCATTTGGTTTAATTTTCTTTCCTTCAGCATCATACCATATGATTGTTTGACCTTGAGGGTACAGAAGATTTCCCGCAAAATCAACTTTATTATTACATAAATATTGTATAGTATCTCCTACAGGAGGAATAACTGTAGGGGCAAAAATTTTAATCGCTTTTTTCTCGCTTTCACAGCCTTTTATAGTTTGGGTGCTTAGATAAATATTACCATGAATGGCAGGATCTAATGCGGGATCTAACTTATCTCCTGCTATATTATACCAAGTTATTAACTGAGCACTAATACCCTTAATATCACCTATTTTTGGATTAGGAACACAGATCGTATCAACACTTTTACCCATTGGTAAGGGTATAGAATCTAAAATCTCTATATCAAAATCGGTATATTTCTGTGTTTGACAGCTTAGAGATGTTTTATTTCTAATGACATACTTACCTGGCTTGCTTAACTTTATATCAATAGCGCCAGTAAGTGAATCAAAAACTAAATTTGTTTCATTGGCAGGAACTAGCTCTAAAATTCCTATTCCTGCCCCTTCTTTCAATGCAGGTTTTGGAAAACTATCATATACACAGTAGGTTTTCTGATAGATAACATCCGTTTTACATGCAGGACATGGAGAGAATTTAGTTGTAAAACTATTTTCACATTGATTATCATCCTTAATTTGAGTCGAATAAATTTGTTTGACTAAAATATTTGAAAAGTTTAATTTGCCTATTGATAAGAAATTTGAATCTGGAATAATAGAACTGGGAGAATAAACTTTGAGATCATAATTACCTGTTCCACCAGTCACTTGTAAATCAACACTACCTAACATACAGTCTTCTTTTTTAGTCACTTCAATCTTGTCAAGATATGTGATTTTAAAAGGTTTTCCAGTAAATTGACATTCTTGATCTATCACTGGTCCTTGAGAACCAATTTCATTGTAAAGAATAGGAACAAACCAATATTCATTTTTAGTATTAGGAAAACTTTGCTTTATGCTTCCATCATTAATATCATTGTTAACAAAAACTACCGGACCAGGAAATGCTTCCTGATCAGCATAAACATTAGGAAGAATAGGAGGTTTAGACTTATAAAGTATATAGGTAACAAATGATTTTCCTTCATCCACTTTTGTTGAAGCTTTCCAATCATCCCCAAAACAAAGTTTTATTTCTTCACTATTTACAACTTGCGTATTTTTAACAAGGCTAGTAGCGCCTATCTTGGGTCTTATTATTTCCAACGTATCTGCACAAGATTGATCATTGTTTACCCAATAGACTTTCACAATTGGTAATGTAATTCCGGATAAACTTGTTTTTGAATTCGTTGCATCAATAAAAGTACCTGAAGCAGGACCTTTAAATCTCCATTTACCAGGTGTTGTTGATTTTGTTTCTAAATCAATTTTATCTGAACAGATATACCTGTCTTTACCAACTTCGCAAGGTGAAACAATTTGTGAAATTAGAAAATTAGAAAAAAATAAATAAATGAAAAATAATAAAGTAAAACGCATTTTAAATTAATTTGCCATTTCACTCATAAATTTAATACGCATCAAGCGTAATTCTTCTTCTGAATAATCACCATCAAATTCCTTATAAGCTAATGAAATGTCATCTGTTTCAGCTTCAGAGAAATAATCATAAATTTCTTCTTGATTATCAGGATCTAAAATATCGTTGATGTAATAATTAATATTCACTCTGGTTCCTGACGCAACAATACCTTCAATTTCATCTATAATTTCATCCATCGACTTCCCTTGAGACTTTCCAATATCCTCTAGAGGAAGTTTTCTGTCAATGTTTTGAATTAATTGAACTTTTAACCCTGACTTATTAATCAATGATTTAACTACTAAATCTTGAGGACGTTCAATTTCATTCTCTTCTACATAATATTTAATTAGTTCCAAAAATGGTGCTCCATATCTAGATGCCTTTCCAGTACCTACTCCTTGAATATTCGTTAATTCATCCATGGTAATTGGGTATTGAAAACACATATCCTTCAACGATGGTTCTTGAAAAATAACAAATGGGGGGATATTTTTTTGCTTAGAAATTGATTTTCTCAAGTCAAGTAACATATTAAACAAAACTTCATCAAAAGCACCTCCTTTGGAATTAATATTAATCTCAAAATCAGCAGACTCTTCATCAAATTTTCTTTCTTTAATCAACAAAAAAGAAGAAGGGCTCTGAACAAATTTTCTTCCTTCCTCGGTTAATCTTATTGTTCCAAAACTTTCAATTTCTTTCTGTAACAATCCTCCTACTAAACTTTGGCGAATTACAGCATTCCAAAAATGTTCATCTTTAGCACTTCCCTTACCAAATAATGGTAATTTATCGTGCTTATATGATTTAATATCAGCGGTTAAATTACCTGTAATAAAACTACAAATGTGTTTCGGTTTTTGTTGTTCTTCTAAAGCTAATACTGAATCAAGTAATAATTTAACAGAATCTTTTCCTTCCGATTTTTCTCTTGGGTGTTTACAATTGTCACACATGTTTTTGCATAATGTTTCATCGAACTGTTCGCCAAAATAATGTAATATGTATTTTCTTCTACAAACAGAAGTCTCTGTATATGAAACTATTTCATGAAGTAATTGTTTTCCTATTTCCTGTTCAGAAACTGGCTTACCTTGTAAAAACTTCTCTAATTTTTCTATGTCTTTGTAACTGTAAAAAACAACGCACTCTCCTTCTCCGCCATCGCGTCCCGCTCTTCCTGTTTCTTGATAATAACTTTCTAAAGACTTAGGTATATCATGATGTATGACATATCTTACATCTGGTTTGTCTATCCCCATTCCAAAAGCAATGGTGGCTACAATGATATTAGCATCTTCCATCAAAAACATATCTTGATGCTTAGCTCGTGTTGAAGCGTCTAAACCAGCGTGATATGGTAATGCGTTTATTCCATTCAAATTCAACAGCTCAGCTAATTCCTCCACTTTTTTTCTGCTCAAACAATATACTATCCCTGATTTACCTTCTCGGGCTTTGATGTACCGAATTATTTCTTTCTCAACATCAACTTTAGGTCGAATTTCATAATATAAATTCTCTCTATTGAATGAAGATTTGAATACAGTTGCATCAACCATATTGAGGTTTTTCTGAATATCTAGCTGAACTTTAGGTGTTGCAGTAGCAGTTAATGCAATGATAGAAACTTTCGAAATTCTTTCAAAAATATCACGAAGTCTTCGATATTCAGGTCTGAAATCATGTCCCCATTCAGAGATACAATGTGCTTCATCAATCGCAAAAAATGAAATATTTACTGAAGTTAGAAAATCAATATATTCTTGTTTTGTTAAAGATTCTGGAGCTACGTACAATAATTTGGTAGAACCATTTTGAATATCAGATTTAACTTTATTTATCTCTGTCTTTGATAAAGAGGAATTTAAGAAGTGAGCTATGTTTTCATTGTCACTAACATTACGTATTGCATCTACTTGATTTTTCATTAATGCAATTAGCGGAGAAACAATAATGGCAGTACCTTCAGATATTAGTGCTGGTAATTGATAACATAGTGATTTACCACCACCAGTAGGCATTATCACAAAAGTGTTATTTCCGTTTAATAAATTTTGAATGATCTTCTCTTGATTTCCCTTAAAACTTTCAAATCCAAAAAACTTCTTTAAAGCACCTTTTAAATCTTCACTTACCATAATAGTACATAATCTTATATTATATAAAATTAACAATCTTTAAACTTTAAACAATGAAAAAAACCATTTTAATAGACAAAAAAATATTTTTTAAAATTTAGCTTAAATCAAATCTTTATATTTGCCAATCGTATGGAAGAGAAAGGTAATCAAATGTCTTTTTTAGAGCACTTGGAAGAACTTCGCTGGAGGTTAGTCAAATCTGCTATTTCAATAATCCTATTTGCTGTTTTAATTTGGATTTACCAAACTGAAATAATTGATCATTTATTTCTTTCAATGAAAGACTCTACGTTCGTCACATACAAATTTCTATGCAAATACTTCTCAATCTGCACTCCAGAAATTAATATTAAGATTCAAAGCACAGCTATGGGAGGACAGTTTTCATATGCTATTATGATGTCCTTAATGGGTGGAGTTGTGGTTGCTTTCCCTTATATTTTCTACCAAATTTGGTCATTTATAAAGCCAGGGTTAAAACAAAATGAAAAAACAGCAGTTAAAGGAATCGTTTTTTATGTGAGTCTTTTATTCTTCTTAGGAATAGGATTTGGATACTATGTTGTTGCCCCTTTGTGTGTTCAATTCTTTGGTACTTTTCAACTATCTGAAAACATTGAAAATATATTTACAGTAAGTTCGTATATGAGCACAATACTTTCAACTATTTTCTATACAGGCTTAATGTTTTTACTGCCAGTAGTAGCATACATATTGGCAAAAATTGGAATTATTACACCTGAGTTTTTAAAGAAATATAGAAAACATTCAATTGTAGTTGTATTGATACTAGCGGCAGTAATTACTCCTCCTGACTTAATTAGCCAAGTAATTGTAGCAATACCTCTTTTACTACTATATGAAATTAGCATTTTCGTTACAAAACGAATCAAAAATTAATTAGATGAAACTTTTCACAAATAACATCAAAAAAACATACAAAGGTAGAAATGTTGTAAATGGTGTTTCTGTTGAAGTAAATCAAGGAGAAATCGTAGGGTTATTAGGACCAAATGGAGCAGGTAAAACAACCTCATTTTACATGATTGTTGGACTTGTAAAACCAGACGAGGGAAATGTTTTCTTAGACAATAAAAACATTACAGATTTCCCAATGTATAAACGAGCTCAATTGGGTATAGGTTATCTCCCTCAAGAAGTATCTGTTTTCAGAAAATTAAGTGTTGAAGACAACATCATGGCCATTCTTGAGATGACCAAACTTAATAAAACTGAACGTACTGAGAGACTTGAACAATTATTAGAAGAATTCAGCCTCACACATGTACGCAAAAACCTAGGAAACAGACTGTCTGGAGGTGAAAAAAGAAGAACCGAAATAGCTCGTGCACTAGCTACTAATCCTAAATTTGTATTACTTGATGAACCATTCGCGGGTGTTGATCCTATTGCCGTTGAAGATATTCAAAGTATTGTATCAGATTTAAAAAAGAAAAATATTGGTATTTTAATTACAGACCACAATGTACAAGAAACCCTATCTATTACAGATAGGGCTTACTTATTATTTGAAGGAAATATCCTTAAAACGGGTACAGCTGAAGAACTCGCATCTGATGAACAAGTTCGAAAGGTATACTTAGGTCAGAATTTTGTGCTCAGAAAGTAATTATTTACCTGCTAAATCTTGACTAGTAGTAATAACTTGTTTCTTTAAAGAATACGCATCACATTTTCCTGCATGTTTAGAAGAACCACAAGAAACTAATGAACCAACTAACAAAGCAGCAAATAAAACAATAGAAACTAATTTTTTCATATACGGATAAATTTACTCTACAAAATTAGTAGAAATATAAGAATTTCAAAGAATATGAATCTAAATTCTGCA
>CANGZT010000088.1 GCA_947458955.1 Flavobacteriia bacterium
TATTTTCTGAAATTATTTTACCTGTCAAAAGAACTCTTCCTGTATTATCGTAAATTTTATAGATTTTTCCTATGAGTTTAGATTCACATTTAATATTGATAGAGGTATTAAATGGGTTAGGAAAGACAGTAAAATTTAATTTATCATGTTCTAACATATTTAGAGTAAGATCTTCCACATATAATTCCCAGCCTAAATTAGCAGAATATCCAGTAAAGAATAATTTTCCATTTATTGATGTTAATGAACGTGTTGTATCAATTTGAAAAACATTTGTTGTATTGTTAGCTGTACCAGCTGTTTTCCAAATTCCTGATTCTCTGATATAACGGGAGTAAGATGGAAGTATATTAAAAAACAATTCATTTTTATGACTAACAATATTAAAATAATCATCAGGAACGTTATTAAAAGCTCCTTCAGAGCCTGGCTCAATATCTTTTAGTAAAACAGTACCATTAGTAGTCCCATCCGATTTATAAATTTCTTTTCCAGTAACACCATCATTTGCAACAAAATAAAGAGTTCCATTAACGACTGAAAAATGGGATGGATATGAAGAGTTATATCCGTAATAAATATCCTTTACAACTTTTGTATTCGCTAAAGTTCCATCCGTGCTGCATAATTCAGTTCCCTGCATTCCAGGACCAACAATTCCACCTGAAAAGTAAATCAAATTGTTATACACTTTAAAATCAGACCATACGGGATAATCAACTGCTTGAAAAGTACCATTCGTTGTTCCATCTGTGCGCCAAAGTTTACCGTTTTTACCCCTATAATAAATTAACCCATTATAAACACAAGAATACTCTAAAGATGGTAATATAACATTAGTTTGAATAGTGTTTGATGAAGTACCATCGCTTACCCAATTATAGAAAAATATTTTATTATTAAATACTCTTAAATTATTATTACCACTAAATTGTGGATTATTCCATGTGTATATTTCTGAAGTTAAATTGTTAGTAGGATCATATTTACTTAATTTAAATATAGATGTACCCCAAACTGGGTCTGAATAGCTAATCAGAAAGAATAATTTTTGATTCAAAACAACTAAATTACTACTTATTGAATCTAAAATCATTTTAGTACCATTAACTGTTCCATCAGTTCGCCATACTGAAGACGTATTTTTATTTGTTCCGATGAAATAGATGTAATCTCCAAGTTTTAATCCTAAATCAAGGTTATTAACACTAATACTATCATTTAATGCATAAGTTCCTGCTATAGTACCGTCTGATCTAAAAATTTTTCTAGGCCAATATCCATAACTATCCGATGCAGTAAATAATAATAAATTATTAAATTCTGTGAAGTTTTCTGGGCGAGAAGCTTCAATCCCGGGTAAAATATCAATAGCAGTATATTGTTGTGTAAAGCACTTAAAAGTGATTACTAATATTATTAAAATGGAGTATAATTTTGTTTTCATCTTTTACATCAATAATTATTAGATATTGCTATTATAACACAACTCTTCTATTTGTTACAGATTTCAGTAATCTTTAATACATAGAAATGGTAACCAATATCTTTGAGGTTTGTTTTTTGAATAATTATTCCAATTATTACATAGCTATCAATAACATAATATCCTCTTTTTATGAATTAAATTATTGAAAATCATTTTCTTTTAGGTTTTTGACTTAATAATTTACAAATAATAAAATTATTTTCTAACTGCACTGAATTGATTTATAATACTTGGATAGTATGTAAAATCAAAACTACCTATTATACTCTTATCACTAGACGTCATAGTTGTTAAAGTCACTACTAATGTAGAATAGCTTGTTGAGTCTGTATATGGAGACGGTTTATACTTTTTATCTGAATAAAAATAATAAATACATAGACCACTGTTTTCCGCTGTTATAGTTTCACTTTTATGATGGAGTGTATAGTTAATATATTTTAAAGAATCAGGAAGTGAAACGCTCGGGTTTAATACAAATTTTATTTTTCCATTTCCTAAATAACTTATATCAGCAGTATAATTATTATCAAAAATAGTTTCAGGTTTATTTGGGTATTGGATTTTTAGTTGAGTTTTTGGATAATATCTACCACCTACATGTTCAACACCAAATTGAGAGTATTGATTAGTATTACTCTTTTTTTCTTCTTTTTTACAAGCAATAAAAAAAAATGAAATTATTACAATAATTAGAAGTTTCATTTTTATATATTAAAAGTCTGTCTAACAATTGTTAAACAGACTTGATTATAATTTTTATATAAATGTCAATTTTTAGAATGCATAACCTAGTCCAAATCCTAAATTTGGTCTAATTCCTCCACCGCTTAACCCAGCAGTTGAAAGACTTGAACTTGAATTATAAGAGTATCTATTATATCCAAATCCTAGATTTAAATCTAATGCAAATCCACTTTTCCATATCCATTGGTAACCAGCTTTTCCACCAAATCTCAAAGATGTGTATGAAGCTTCAGAACTTAAATCTGAACCAATTGAACTCATATCTAGTGTTACTTTTCCTAAATTAAAGCCAGCTTGAGCACCTCCATAAAAACCTTCTAAAGCATCTTTGAAATAATATCTACTTTGTAGTTCAGCTCCATAATTTGCATATCTATATGTGCTTAATGAATAACTTGAGTAACCTAAGCCTACTATACCCGTAATATTTTCTGTAAATTTTCTTTCATAAGAAACCAGATCAGAACCACCAAAAAATGCAAGTGGATTTACTTTAACTACATTGTCTTGAGATTTTGCAAAACCAATTGACATAAATGTCAAAGAAACAATAAGTAATTTTTTCATAAATGTAATATTTAAAATTATGTGTCAAAAATATGTAAAATAATTGTTTTATTATTCCAAATACGTAAAAAATAAGTAAAAAACATTTGACAATCAATTTGTCATATTTGTTAAATGATTCACAGAGGAGAAATAGTTGAACGAGCTATTAGAAATAGTGGTATTCCTTTAACGACGATTGCTAAAAAATTGGGAAAGACTCGTCAATGGTTATACTATGTTTTTGAAAATCCTAATGTTTCGTTAGATTTAGTTATAGAAATAGGTAAGATAATCTTCTATGATTTTTCAAGAGATTTATCACAAATTACAATAAGCACAGTATCAAGTGAAAAATTACTGGAGGTTAATTCTGATAAGAATCAAAATTCCGAATTTTGGAAAGAAAAATACTTCAGTTTATTGGAGGAGCATTTGAATTTATTGAAAAAGTATTCTGAAATTAAAAAGTGAATTTTATTTCTCTTCTTTCAACAACAATTCCATATCTTTCAATAAAACGGATACATCTTTGGCTGAAGTTCCATCGTAATAGCCCCGGATTTGAAGGTCCTGATCAACTAAAACGAAATTATTTGTATGAATAAAATCACTTCCAGCATCCCCTAAATTTTCAGCTTCGGCAGGTTTCAATACAAAAAATGATTTACGTGCAAGATCATATAAGTCCTTTTTATCTCCTGTCAAGAAATGCCATTGTCCTGAAATCGCTTTGTGTCCAGTTGCGTATAGTTTCATTTGTTCCACCGTATCCAATTCGGGCATAACGGTAAAACTCAATATTTTTACTTTCGGGTTATTTGCAAATTGTTTTTGAACACGTTGCATTTGTTTATTCATTCTTGGACAAATCGTTCCACACGTCGTGAAAAAATATTCAGCGACAAATACTTTACCTTTTACATCTTCATGTGTGATTGTTTTTCCATCTTGATTTAAAAAAGAGAAATTTCCAATGGTATGTCCATAACCCACTCTTTGAATCGAACTGTCAACCATTTCTTCTTTTAAATCAACAGGATTGTATACTGGAAGCACTTTTTTATTGTCGTTTGAAGTTTTGATTTTAAATGAAACATAAACCCCAACGACTGCTAGAATTAATAAGAAAATGATACGAGTTTTCATCAAAGTAATTTTAGATCGTGAAATTAAAGTTAAATTGTAATTTAAAAAATGATAAAAATTAGAAATCCGCTGAATTAACAATTCCCATCAACATCACACGAAGCTCCATCTGTTTTTGAAATAGTAGCATGTTTGTGTTCAATGGCTTGTTTGATAGTTTCCATGAATACTTCTGTGGGTTGTGCACCGGATATTGCGTGTGTTCTATTCACAACGAAAAATGGTACGCCTCGAACACCAATTTCTTGAGCTTCAAAAACATCTTTGTCAACGTCCTTAGAAAATGCTGAACCATTTAACGTTTCAATCATTTCTTCAATATTAAATGCTAATTCTTTTGAAATTTCAATAAGCGTACTAATGGCATCTATGTTTTTTCCTTCTGTAAAATAAGCCTTAAAAAGTAATTCCTTTGCTTCGTATTGTTTCTTTTTAGTATGAGCAAAATGAAGAAATCGATGAGCCAAAAAGGTATTCGCTACAATTGCTTTCTCAAAGTTGAATTCTAAACCCTCATTTTTAGCCATTTCTGTCACATAGGCATTCATTTCTTTGGCTTTTTCCAAAGGAAAACCTTTGTGTTTTGCTAAATATTCATCGATGGAAATGTCCAAATTAGTTACCATATCAGGGGCTAATTGAAAACTTTTCCACGTAATGTTAAATTGATAATCTTTTGGTAATTGACTGATTGCGTTTTCAAATCTTCGTTTTCCGATGTAACAAAATGGGCATATAATATCGCTCCAAATTTCAATGTTTACTTGTTCGCTCATATTTAAATTGAATTTGCTAGTTCCCTTTGTATTTTTTTAGGTAAAGATTTAACAACCATATCGTAGGAATGTTTGATCCATTTTTTTAATTCATCGTCATTTAAGCTTCCATCTATAATAATCGTATTCCAATGTTTTTTATTCATATGCCAACCAGGAATGATTGCTGGATATTCTTCACGAAGTTGAAGGGCTAATTCTGGATTACATTTTACATTAAAACTTTCAAATTTTTCGATATTAACCAATGCAAATATTTTCTCACAGACTGTAAAAACCAACGTTTCTTGGTCGAAAGGCATTTTTTCATCTGTAGCTGGTAGTGATAAGCAAAAATTTCGAAAGGTTTCAATATTCATTTAATCAACTTTGTGGGATTCTATTTTCTTCTTATTAGAAAAAAAAGAGAAAAGAAATAAAATGATATTTATAATTAATAGAATACCAATAAATAAAGATGTTTTAAACCCTAATTCTTGTCCTTTCTCAAAAATATATGGATCCTTTTCAGGTCCGAAGGAAAATTTTACATCTAATTGAATAACGATCCAGAATGTAATTAGTATAAATAGGTTCAATATGGTTAGAAAAATGGATACTTTTGATTTCATATTACAAACTTTCTACGTACTTCTTAAAATTATTTAAAATCATTTGCCAACCCATCTGTTGCATATCCTGTGGATTTTCACTCTCAGGATCAAATTTTTCGACGATGTGTACTTCATTGTCTTTTTCTGAAAAATGCACTTCTACGTTGCGGTAGTCCTCTAAATGGTATTTTACTAATGCATTGGGAACGATTTCATCGTAATAACCTGTTAAATCAAAACCAAAACTACCATCTTTCGCTTCCATACGTGTAGTAAATTGTCCACCTACTTTTAGGTCACCTGTTGCTCGTGGTGCGTGCCAATCATCACTAGCAAAGCACCAATTAATTACGTGTTCTGGTTGGTTAAAACATTCCCAAACGGTTGCTAAAGATGCGTTTATTGTTGCTTCTACGGTTATCATAGTGGTTAGTTTAAAGTCTAAAGTTAAAAGTAATAATTTTTTGTTGTTAGTCAATAGTTAACTGTTGTTAGTCAATAGATGAATGTTTTTTTCTATTTTCCACTCAAAAAATATTTTATTAACTTCCACAAAAAATAATTACTATGGCTTTAGATATTGATTTATTAGCTAGAATTTGTAAAACACCAGGTACTTCGGGTTTTGAGCAACAAGTTCGCGCTTTAGTTTTAGATGAATTAAAAGGATTTGCAGATGAATTAACTACGGATAATTTAGGTAACGTATATGCAGTAAAAAAAGGTAAA
>CANGZT010000089.1 GCA_947458955.1 Flavobacteriia bacterium
AGGAAGAGTATCTCGATGAACTAAACCAAACGTTTCAATTAATTTTTTAATTGTATTTTCTTGAAAGTGGTAAAGGTGTCGAGGCACATCATATGCCGCCCAATATTCTTTGTAGTGTTGGGCATCCCACGAATTCATATTAGGCACAGCGATAATAAAAACACCTCCTGATTTTAACGAACGAACAATTTCTGCAACATCTCTTTGTAGATGATAAACGTGTTCCATCACGTGCCACATGGCAACTAAATCTTTAGAGCCAGTATCAACGGAAGCCAATTCCTCTAAAGGACGCAGAGAGATTGAAAAGTTGTTTTTCGCAAACAAACGCGCATCATTATCTGGTTCGAAACCTTCTACATTGTATCCATTTAGTTTTGCAGTATTCAAAAAATGTCCAGTTCCCGAACCAATTTCTAATAATTCTTTTCCTTTAGAATACTTACGCAATAAGGCAACCTTCTTAATCAAGGTGTAATTACGAACAATATTGTATACAGAATTAATCAAACCTTTTTTAGAAGAAGAATGCGATATATACTCCTCGCTTTTATAGTAATTCCCTATCACCTCTTCTTTTGGAATTGGATTCGTGAAATGAAAATCGCAGTTTGTACACTTAACAATCGTAAACTCTTCCTTGGTAATCATCCAATCTTTTAAGGTTAGATGATGTTTTGTTTCCGTATGGTTACATACAGGACAATTTTCAATGTGATTTAAATGTTCCACGTGAAACTATCTTCCTAAATAAATTAATAAAACTGATATATCACTAGGAGAAATACCACTAATACGAGACGCATGACCAATCGTAATTGGCCTAATAGCATTAAGCTTTTCTCTTGCTTCTAACGAAATACTCTTCAATTGAGAATAATCCATATCATCAGGAATTTTCAACTCATCAAGTCGATGCATCTTTAAAGCCATCTCTTCTTCACGATGAATGTATCCCTCATATTTTAATTGAATTTCCGTTTGTTGAACAATATCTGAATGTTCTAAATTATAAACAGAAACCTTATCAGCAAGAACTTCATCCATTTGAACCAAATGTTCCATATTAACATTAGGACGAGTGATAATAGAAGTGAATTTCACTTGTTGAGGTATAGGAGAACTACCAACAGATTCTAAAATAGGATTAGCATTGAGAGGTTTTACACCCGTTTCAGAAAGGTATTTCTTAAATGAGAAAACACCTTGATTTTTCTTTTCAACTAAACGCATCATCTCATCATCAGCCATACCGATTTCATATGCTAACGGTGTTAAACGTAAATCAGCATTGTCTTGACGTAGTAAAATACGGTATTCAGCACGACTTGTAAACATACGATACGGCTCTTTAGTGCCTTTGGTGATTAAATCATCAATAAGAACACCAATATAGGCTTCTGAACGACTTAATATAAAAGGATCTTGTTCCTTAATCTTTCTGTGAGCATTAATGCCAGCCATCAAACCTTGACAAGCAGCCTCTTCATAGCCAGTAGTTCCATTAATTTGACCAGCAAAATAAAGATTCTCTACTAATTTAGTTTCAAGCGTATGTTTTAACTGTGTTGGCGGGAAATAATCATATTCAATTGCATAACCTGGCCTAAACATTTTTACATTTTCAAAACCAGGAATAGTTTTCATAGCAGCCAACTGAACCTCTTCAGGTAAAGAAGTACTGAAACCATTCAAATAAATCTCAACAGTTTTCCAACCTTCTGGCTCAATAAATAATTGGTGTCTATCTCGTTCAGCAAAACGATTAATCTTATCCTCAATACTTGGACAATAACGTGGTCCAGTACTTTTTATAGCACCATTAAACATTGGTGAACGATCGAAACCAGTACGCAACATTTCGTGTGTATCAGTATTTGTATAGGCAATGTGACAAGCGTGTTGATGTGCTAAAGGTTTAGTAGCATTTGAATAACTAAATTTTGAAGGATTAAAATCACCATCTTGTAACTCAAACTTTGAATAATCTAACGAACGACCATCCAAGCGAGGAGGAGTACCAGTTTTCATTCTTCCTGCCTCAAAACCTAATGCAACTAAATCTTCGGTAATACCAGTTGCTTGACGTTCTGCAGCACGACCACCACCAAATTGTTTTTCACCTATATGAATTAAACCATTTAAAAAAGTTCCATTTGTGAGAATGATAGCATCCGCATAAATATCAACGCCGATAGAAGTTTTTATCCCTTTAGCTTTATTGTCTTCAACAATAAGACCATTACACATATCCTGCCAAAAATCCACATTTGGATTACTCTCCAAAAGCAATCGCCATTCCTCAGCAAAAAGCATACGGTCATTTTGAGTGCGAGGCGACCACATTGCAGGACCTTTAGACATATTCAACATACGAAATTGAATAGCGCTCTTGTCACTAACAATACCACTACCACCACCCAAAGCGTCAATTTCACGAACGATTTGTCCTTTGGCAACCCCACCCATAGCAGGATTACAACTCATCTGAGCAATGGTATTCATATTCATTGTTACCAACAAAACAGAACTACCCAGTTTAGCAGCAGCATTAGAAGCTTCACAGCCTGCATGACCACCACCAACAACAATAACATCGTACTTTTTAAGCATAACGAATAAAATGTTTCACGTGAAACAAAGGTATGAAGAAGGAGAAGTAACTAGATAATGTTTCACGTGAAACTTATCAGAGATAAAGCATCGTTTTCTTTAGAGCGCATTAATTTTTCGTCATCATCTGACTTGTCTTTGTAACCAAATAGATGAAGTATACCATGAATCATTACACGATGCAACTCGTGATTAAAAGAAACATTAAAATCTAAAGCATTTTCACGAACACGATCAATAGAAATAAATAAATCACCTGAAACAATTTGATTGTCAGTATAATCGAAAGTAATAATGTCTGTATAATAGTCGTGATCTAAATGCGTTTTGTTCATTTCAAGAAGATATTCATCAGAGCAAAAAATAATAGAAATATCGCCTAAAGTGTGATTTTCAGAAGAACAAACATTTGAAAACCAATTTGTTAATTCATTTTCGTTTATTGAAAAATCATCAACGTCTTCGAAATGAATATCAAGCATTTGATTTATTAAAAAAGATAGTTGCTACTTTACCATTCTCAGAAAATTGGAGATTATCTGAAAGATTACGAATTAAAAAGATACCACGACCATTTTCTTTTTCTAAATTTTCTGGTGCGGTAGGGTCAGGTAAATTTGTATAATCAAAACCAGTACCAGCATCTGTAATTCTAAAAGCAAAAGTATCGTAAGTATCTAACACATCAACTGAAACATGTAAATCAGTAGAGAATTTATTTCCGTGTATGATTGCATTATTCACTGCTTCAGTAACAGCAATCAATACATTTCCATACATATCTTCGTCTATATTTAACGAGGCACACGTTTTATCAATCAACCCCTCTACCAACGATAATTGAGATAAATCTGAATTTATTGAAAGTTTATCAATCACAGTAATATCAACACTCATTACAAAAAAATTAACGTAATTCAAACACTATTGAAACTCGTTAAAATATTGATTTACTTTATCTTTATAGTACTTTCGATAAGAAGGATTCAGTAAATGCAACACATCAAGTTGTTTCGCCTTTTGTTGATTATACTGATTAATTGCCTTAAGGTTACCATTATTATAATCTTTTGCGGATTTAGATTCTCTTTTTTCATCAAAACCTCGTTCACGCAGCGCATCTTCACTTTCTAAAAGCCTAGTAATGATTTCTTTTTGACGTTTAACAAAATCTGCTTTTTTATTTCGATTGATTAAATCTTTTTCCTGTTGGTCTAATGCATTGATTAAAGGATTTAGTGCATTTCCTGAACCTTTTCCATCTTTGTTCATCTCACGACGAAGTTGTTCTAATTTAGCACGTAAAGCGGCTTGTTGTGCAGCCATGTGGGCTATTTCTTTCCCATTCAGACCCATAGAACCTGGCGAACCATCCTGTCCAGGTTTACTCCCTTGACCCGGTTTTGAACCATGACCTGGTTTGTTACCCGGTTGTTTTCCTTTTTCTAAAGCTTCTAACTGTTTTTTTAGCATCTGCTTCATATCACCCATATTCCCCGAAGAACCATTTTTGCCCGGTTTAGGATTTGAACAAGAACCATCGCCCTGACCTTGACCTTTCATTTCTGACTGCATTTGTTGAAGCGATTCATTCAGCATCAAAGCCAAATTATTTACACCTGTTAACACAAACTGCAAATGAGTGGTAATATCGTTCTTTTGGTGTTCATCTATCGATTCGAGTGCTAAATCAGTATGGCTATGAATTTCACGTAACTCTTTATCCACAAACGAAGCAATTTTAGGTTGACGTATGGCTAAATCATTCAAACTATCTTCCACCATTTTAATTTCATCAATCAAAGCACGTTGACGTCTTCCAAATTTTCGATATAACGGGTCAGTAGTGCGAATATGATTAAAACCAGTAAGTATATCTTCTTGATTAAAACTAATTGACATTAAATTCTCAAGTAAAGAACGAACGGTTTCAACATCCTCCCCTGCTTGTTGCTTATTTGAAGCGTTTTGTTGTTTGTTCAACTCATTCGCCATTTTATTCATTTCTTGGGAAGCCTTTTGCTGGTTTTTAGTGGCTTTTTTCTCATTTCCCTTATCAATGTTCTCTTTTGCCTTGGATAGTTCTTCAGAAATCGTTTTTTCGTTATCCTCGTGTTTTCCTAATTCCATAGGATTAGAAAGCGAGTTGTTTAATTTATCTAATTCTTTTAAATCTTCTTTTAACTCATCGAATTTTTTATCAATTTCTTCTTGCTTTTTCGCTGCTTTATCTTGAGTAATGGCATCTTTATCAATATTTTCCTTCAATTTATCTTGCTCTTCGGCTAATTGTTTTAATTCATCTTCAATCGCATCAATTTTCTCATTGACTTGTAAACGTTTCAACATTTCAATACTGCGGTCGAGTTGCTTTTGCATATCTTCCGATTTAGCATCCAATTGATTTAATTTTTTATCTAATTGCTCTTTGTTTTCAGATTTCATCAATTCTTCCAATTTATTCAACAAGGATTTCATTTCATCATCCATCACTTTGTCTAATAAATCTTGTATCATTTCTTGTTTTTCAAGTAATTGCTTGTCTAATTCCGATAATTCACTTTTTTGTGAAGTACTTTCTTGAATTTGCTCTTGAATAGCATTTAACTCATTCTGAATATTTTCTTGCTCTTGTTTTAATTGTTCGATTTGATTGAGTTTATTCCATTCAGTGGTCTGGTCGTTCAATACATCTTTCTTCAACTTCTCCACGTGTTGTTGAAAACGTTGCGCTTTATTCATTATATCATTTAAGTTTTCTCGCACCGCTGTTTGTTGTTCATCACGTTGTTCATTCAATGCTTCCAACGATGGTAATTTGTAAGTGTAGAAATCAGATTTCGAAGATTTAGAACCATTTACACCATCATTATCAGAAACTTCGAAGTAATATTCAATTTTATCATTCAAGGAAAGTTCTTCTGCTCGGAAATCAAACGCATAGCCAAAACGCATTTCAGTTCCAGCAGGTTGCATCACCGATTTGCGAACCGTTTTCGGCTTTTTCCCTTGCGAATGAATGACATACACAAAATGCAATTGTTTCAAGCCATAGTCGTCTTCAATCGTTCCGGAGAAATACTTAATCGAAGTGCTTATACTATCTGTTGTTTGTTGCACTTGAATAGAAGGAAACGCATCTTTAACCACTTGTAAAGTGTATTTAAGTGTATCGGTTTTATCAATGAACTTATTCTTTAACAATACTTTCAAACGAGTAGATGCAGAAAGCGTTTTAGTGTAATCGAAACTTTCCTCTGCAGAAGTAAATCGGCTACCACTACCCCAATCAAAAGCTACAGAAGCACTGTTTTTAGAACGTACTTTCCAAGTAATTTTTGTTCCCTCAGGAATTTCTAAATCACCC
>CANGZT010000090.1 GCA_947458955.1 Flavobacteriia bacterium
AAAGAAGTTTCCGGAATGATTGCTCGTTTGTGTCCTGGAGTTCGCGTGGCTATTGGTCACGGGCAAATGGACGGGAAAGAGTTGGAAAAAATTATGATGGGCTTCATTCAGGGCGATTATGATGTGTTATTAGCAACAACGATAATCGAATCAGGAATTGATATTCCAAATGCGAATACGATTTTGATCAACAATGCGAATAATTTTGGATTGAGTGATTTACACCAGTTGCGAGGTAGGGTAGGACGTTCGAATAAAAAAGCGTTTTGTTATTTGATTGCACCTAAATTTCATGAAATGACTTCGGAAGCACGTAAGCGATTAGAAGCGTTGGTTCAGTTTTCTGATTTAGGTTCTGGATTTAACATTGCGATGAAGGATTTAGATATTCGAGGGGCAGGAAATTTATTAGGAGGTGAACAAAGTGGTTTCATTTCAGACATTGGGTTTGATATGTATCAGAAAATTTTGAATGAGGCGATGGAAGAATTGAAAGAAACAGAATTCAAAGATTTGTATGCCGATCGAAATACAGATGATTTTGTACAATTTGTAAAAGATTGTGTGATCGAAACCGATTTAGAAATTCGTATTCCAGATGATTATGTGAATAATGTTGCCGAACGATTGAGTTTGTATCAACAGTTAGATAATTTAGAGAATAAAGAGGCATTAGAGAAATTTTCTACTCGTTTGCAAGATCGTTTTGGTCCATTACCAAGAGCAGTAAAAGAATTGTTCCGTTCGTTTGAATTGCGATGGTTAGCAGAAGAACTTGGTATAGAGAAATTGGTGATAAAGTCAAATTCTATGGTCTGTAGTTTTATTTCTAATCCACAATCTGCTTTTTATGATTCCCCTGCATTTCAACGCATTTTATCGTATGTACAATCGAGTCCTAAAGATTGTAAAATGTCAGAGAAAAATGATAAGTTACGGATGATTTATTCACATGTAATGACTGTTGAACAAGCGTTTAAGCGATTGGAAGAAATTTCAATGGTAATCAAACCTGTATTAGAATGAGTCTAAATTTAAATGTTTGAATGTTAATTTTTCTGTTAAAAATTTAATTCTGCTATTTTTTTACGTCCTTTGATTGGAATTTTTAAATATATTTACCATGGTAAAGATTTTTAGTGTACTGTTTATTTTATTTGCAAGCTTATCTGTATTTGCACAAACAGATTCGATTAAAGCAAAATCGGCAGAAGAAGATGATTTGTTAGCTGATGATCCTGCTTTTAAGACACAAGTGACGTCCTTGTTGCCAGAAGGTATGGGTCCTTTAAAACAATTTTTATGGTCTGAACATGGAGTAATGAGAAAAATGTCCTTTTTTGAGTTGACACCTGAAAAAAGAGAGAGAGAAATATTGATTCGTAGACGCATGTTGCAAACCCATCAAGCATTAGGTATGGCTGCTGTCGGTACGATGTTGATTTCTTCTATCTCTGGTCAGATGCTTATAAATAAATCGCATTCGTCTAGTCCGACTGCAGGAGAAGATATGCTTACTTTAAAATCGGTACACGATGCTGCGGTTACAACCACAATGATTGCCTATGGAACAACGTTTTTATTGCAGTTTTTAGCTCCCCCTCCGGTGATTATCCGTAAGAACAAAGGGTGGAGTAACATGAAAGCGCATAAAACGTTGGCTTATTTGCACTTCACAGGAATGGTTGCTACTCCGATTATTGGTAGAATGATTTATGGTTCATCGAGTTTAGAAAATGGAAAAAGCGATGACCTTAAAAAGTTTCATCAAATATCGGGTTATATTACAACAGGTTTGTACACAGGAGCGATGGTAGTTATGAAATTTTAAAAAAATAAATTATGAAAAAGTTAGTTTTAAATACATTGATGATAACCCTATTGTTTGGTTTGTTTTCGTTTGATAACGTTAAAGTTTCTGCTATTAAAGAGGAATCTTTTTTGAGATACACATTATCTCATCCAATGCATGAATCAATTGGGACTTCAAAGGATTTTATTTGTAATGCTTATTATGATAATGTTGTTAAGCAAATAAACAAAATTGCGATAGCAGCAACCGTAGCTTCGTTTGATTCTAAAAATTCAAGTAGAGATTCACACGCGTTAGAGGTATTGGAAGCAATTAAATACCCAAAAGTGACTTTCGTTAGTTCTTCAATTAAGGATAATGGAAATGAGTTGATTATTAACGGAGAGTTAAATTTTCATGGAGTAAAAAGAGATATAACAATTAAAGCAGATCAAATTAAATCCGATTCTGAAATTACTTTAAAAGGTGATTTTTATGTGAGTTTGGATAAGCACAAAGTAGAAAAACCTTCGATGATGGGAATAGCTGTGAATGATAATTTACATATGGATTTTAAAATCAAATTTAGCATTTAATGTCAGCTACTTGGAGGGCTCATTTAGCATTACTTTTTGTTAATACCTTATACGCAGCAGGGCATATCATCGCAAAGGGTGTTATGCCTGCTTTTCTTTCACCTACTACATTTATCTTCTTTCGAATAGCGGGTGCAACGATTTTATTTTGGATTATAAAGCTGTTGTTTTTGCCAAAAGAACCCCTACAAAAGAAAGACATCGGTTTGTTTCTTTTGTGTAGTTTATTTGGAGTGACAATCAATCAATTGTTTTTCTTTCACGGACTGAATTTATCTTCATCTATTAATTCAGGAATCATTATGACTACCAACCCCATTTTGGTAGCCATTATAGCTTATTTTTTATTTAAAGAAAAAGTAAGTTGGCAGAAGTTGATTGGAATTCTAATTGGGGCGATTGGAGCTATTTTGTTGACATTAGTTGGAAAAACAGGTAAAGGAGACTCTACTTTAGGAGATGTTTATTTATTTATAAACTCGTTGAGTTATGCTGTTTATTTGGTAATAGCAAAGCCTTTAATGCAGCGTTATTCTCCTTTCACAGTGATTACCTATGTTTTTACATTTGGATTAATGTATATGCTATTATTTCCATATACCTACATCGAAACAATGAAAGTTGATTTTAGCATTATACCTATTGAAATTTGGGGGAAGATTGCTTACATCGTATTGGGAGTAACATTCCTAACGTATTTAAGTACCATGTATGGGTTAAAACACTTAAGTCCTTCCACATCAAGTTCGTATATCTATACTCAACCTGTTTTGGTGATTGTTTTTGCTATATTATTTGCTGCAGTGGGTTTATCGGATGATTACACTCAGACAATTACTTGGGAAAAAATTGGATATATGATAATGATCTTCTTTGGAGTTTGGCTAACATCATATTTCTCTAAAAAAGAGAGAAATAAAAATTAATCGTATCTCATTCTTCCTTTCAGATTTTTAAAGAATTTAATTCTTGGCATGTTGATTTTTAGAATTTTCTTCTTCTTAATATCTCCAGTCGCAGTAGTATATCTTCTGTAATTAAATGGATTGTCAGGAATAGTACGAGCATAACTTACAGACAATTCATTGTTCCATCCAGTAGCGCTATGTTTAGTAAGGGCAGCATTTTGATAGGAATAAACAATTCTAAATCCTTGATCTAAAAATACTCCGATACTGCTAGCAATGGTCATGTCACTTCTAAAACCAGCACTCACCCAAAGTAATTGGTTGAACAAGAAATTTAAATCTGCTCCAAAGTGCATAGGTGCCGTTTTAGCTCCTTTCATCATGATCGTTGGGTAAAATACATACCAATCTTTATCAAAACGAACTTTGTAACCTGCAGTAACAAAAAAATCAGAAAGTCCCATCTCTAGTGCGCTACGTTGAGGAATACTATCTACTTTAGAAAAAGGCATTCTATTTCCAAAAAAGTAAGGGAAACTAACGTTAACATCAATTTTATTGGTCACAAAGGCATATCCAAAACCTACGTTTAATCCGTTTGAATTTACACGTGTTAAAAGTCCTAATGTAGGGTCTGTGGTTAATGAAGTTTTCAATGATTCGTATCTTAATCCCGTTGCGTTTAATGATTTTTGAAGGAAACCTACTCTTATTCCGAAAGAATGAGAATAACCTCCAGCATTCCTTGATAGGATTCGATATACCGCATTTCCAGATACTTCTAATTGATTGTAAGCACCAAAATTGTCATTGATTATGGAACCACCAACACCATAGAATGGTCTTCGATTATAATAACCCAAAGCTGAAAAACTCAAAGGAGAATAAGAAGAACTCATGTAATCATTCAAATAATTGAAGGTTGCACCATATTTCGTGAAAATATCCATGTTAGCAGGGTTAAAAAAACCTGGATTTAACATGTAAATATGATTGAACTGTCTGTTTTGAGAAAAAACAGACAAATTAATTAGTATAAAACAAAAAAGCGCTTGAATTTTTTTCATCGTTTCAAAATGATTTTACCTAGTAAAGAAGTCGTTTTATCGTTGAATACATATTCTAGTCGGTATACGTATACGCCTTCAGGTAGATCTTCGTCCTTAACATTAACTTGATTTCCCTTTCCATTCCATTTATTAGAAAAAGGCGATTCTTCAAAAACTAAATCACCCCATCGGTTAAAAACCGAAAATTTTGCTTCCCTTATTTCACCAGTGTTAATTTTTTCAATAAAAAAATAATCATTTAAAGAGTCATTATTTGGTGAGAAGAAATTATAATCTGTAGAGTCATCAATTTGATTATCATTTGGTATAGTCGGTAAACTAAATCCAAATGATTTAAAACTACATACAAAGAAAATGACAAAAATTAAACTTAATTTCATACGAAAAGCATTTTGTATACAAAAGTGGCTTTTTTTTTTTAGTTATACAACCAAACATATAGAAACAAAAAACGGGAAACTTAAAAATTTCCCGTTAATCTATGATTTGAATTTTTTAATCTACGATTTCGATAGAATCAATCGAATCTCCTTGACGTATGGCATCGATTACATCTAACCCTTCGTAAACTTTTCCAAAACACGTATGGTTTTTATCTAAATGAGAAGTTTGACGTCTGCTGTGGCATACAAAAAATTGAGACCCTCCCGTATTTCTACCCGCGTGTGCCATAGATAACACACCTCTGTCATGGTATTGATTTTCACCTGTTAATTCACAATCGATTTTGTATCCCGGGCCACCTGTACCAGGCATTCCTGTTGCACCCTCTCTTGAATTAGGACATCCGCCTTGAATTACAAAATCAGGAATTACTCTGTGCCATTTCAATCCATCGTAATACCCTTCTTTTGCTAATTTCACGAAATTTGCTACCGTGTTAGGTGCATCTTGTTCGTAAAATTTCACCTTCATCTCCCCTTTGTTCGTTTTGATTATTGCTTCCATTTTCGTTTTTTTTGACAAAAGTATGTATTTTGGTACATTCTTTCAGAAAATTAAATATTCTTATGAATACTTTTACTCTTCCTCGTTATACAACTCCTTTCTTTACTGATATAGCCAATCAACTAGTTTACAATCAAGAAAAGTTAGAATCGTTTATAAATAGACCTTTTTTAATTGAAAATTTTAAAGATCAAATAGGGGAAAAAGCAACCTATTTCAATCACGAGAAACGTAATACTCTCGCCAAAGTTTTGGAAGAACAGTATGTTGGTTTAGATGAAAAAAGTCCTGTTTTTAGAAATATTCAATTACTAAAAAAACAAAACACTTTCACCATTACGACAGGACATCAATTAAATATTTTTACAGGACCTTTATATGTTGTTTTAAAAGTATTGAATGTCATTAATTTAGCCGAAAAACTACATCTTGAATATCCTGAATATCATTTTGTTCCAGTACATTGGCTTGCTTCTGAAGACCATGATTTTGATGAGGTAAATCATACCTATCTCTTTGG
>CANGZT010000091.1 GCA_947458955.1 Flavobacteriia bacterium
AAAATTGCGCGTGCAATTGGAGACGATGGAGTGGCCAAGTGTATACATGTACAAATTTATTGTACCAAATCATCCCGAAAAAGTAGATGCCGTAAAAGCGATGTTTGACGATACAGCGGTGGTTAAAATCACGAATTCGAAAAATGGAAATTTTACGAGTGTTAGCATAGAGGTGGTAGAACTTCATGTGGATACGATCATCGAAAAATATACAATTGCAAGTCAAATTCAAGGAATAATCTCATTATGATATTAGCTACTTTTTTCACAACTAAAAACGCAATAATGTTTCTATTTGTAACATTATTTTTTTTGATAGGAATGATTATCTATCGCAAAGTACTGTCCAAATTCAAAAAAGGGCAAGTATCACTGAATGATTTTTGTGTTTTGTACTCTCTTGAAAAAAACGAACAAACTGGAGAATTAGAATTTTACTTCACTAACGAGAAAAAGAAACATGTTGTGTTCGAAATCCTGTCTGAAAACGAAGAAGTTTTACACAAACTGACAGATCAGGAATACAATCAAGGAGGGCATATTATTCGATTTGATTCCAAAGCATTAGCAAATGGAACATATTTTTATCAATTGAGAACAGAGAATCAAGAAACCAAAAAAAGAATGGTTATCAACAATGCTTGACATACTGTCAGGTAAACAATATTGGCAAACTATTTGTCATTATTTTTACAACTATTAATTTTACCTCGAAATAAATCGGGAATTGATTTAACTTAAAATAAGAATTATGGCATTAGAAATTACAGACGCAAATTTTGAAGAATTAGTGTTGAAAGCAGACAAACCAGTTTTGGTTGATTTTTGGGCAGAATGGTGTGGACCTTGTCGTATGATTGGACCAGTTGTTGAGGAATTATATGGTGAATACGAAGGTAAAGCAGTGATTGGTAAAGTCAATGTAGATAATAACCCGAACGTATCTGTTCAATTTGGTGTGAGAAACATCCCAACAATTCTTTTCATCAAAGGAGGAGAAGTAGTTGATAAAGTAGTTGGAGCTGTTCCAAAAGCACAATTAGCTTCTAAATTAGATGCTATTTTATAATTGATAGTAAATTATAACTTAAAGCCTGATTCGAATGAGTCAGGCTTTTTTTATGTCTTTGTAGGACACTTTTCCAAACTTTCTATCGTGTTTTTCACATATTCGGAAAAGTTTGATTTGGCTGTACCTCCAAACTCTTTCTAACTTTTTATTAATTTTAAATTTTGATTCGATAAATCATGCCATATTTCATCAAAGCAGTTGGAATTTTATTCATTATTTTAAGTCAAACCTCATCCCTTTTTTCAAGGGAATTCTACGTTTCTAAAAACGTAGACTTTGCAGACCAATTGATTGAAAAAGGAGCAACAAATACGGCGTATTTTATCCTTAAAGAGGAGTTGAAAAACAATAAGTACTCAACTTTAGATAAATACAAAATCACCAAATTGATTTCACGTTGTTTTTTGAAAGAAATGGATTTCCCTCATTATGATGAATACAATATAAAAGCTTTTCAGTTGGTTAAAGATAAAGAGGAAATCTATAAAGCACAATATTACATTGAACGGGTTTATTTTTTTCATCATTTGACTTGGTCGGATAGTGTTATATACTATGCAGACAAAGCTCATAAAGTATTTTACTCAAACAAAAAAGATTGGCATAAAATCGAAGTTCCCTTTTTTTTTCAAATCTATGCGATTAAAAACTTGTATTGGGATAAGTATGATTTTCAATATGCTAATGATAAACTGAAAACACCATTGAGGTGGTTGAAAATATTTCAGTATTATGATTCAGCTTTATTTTATTCAAAAAAATTTCCATACAGAAAACAGTCTGATTTAGCTCTTTTGTACAGGGGGATAGGGAATAGACATTTAGATTTAGTTTCGGGGTATAGCTATCCAAAAACAAATGTTTTAAAAACTATTTCACCACTAAATATATATTGTTACAGAAAGGCTAAGGATTCTTATATAAAAGCAAATTCGTTACTTGATTCAAAAAACATAACTGAAAAAATTTCAAATTACTCTTTGTTAGGTTTATTAGAGATGTGTGTTGGTAATAATAATGTTTCATTAAAGTTTTTTGATACTATGCATTCAGTTTACGATAAAAATCGAGATTTTTTTATTCCTTCAACGATTTATTTAACTGGTTTGACTTATGAACGAATGAATGATTTTAATCATCAGTTTAGCATCAAAAAGACCTTAAAAACAATAAAAATATTAGAAGGATTTGTACCAAAATGGCTTTCTCATATTAATAGCTTGGAGTCATATTCATATGATATTTATTCATATTCACCATTTTATCAACTTTTTTGTCAATATGCTAGGTTGTATTTTCATACTCATAATGAGTATTATGCTAAAAAAGCATTGGTTAATTTAATCAATGAAAAATTACATTTTAAAAAATTGAATAAGAATTCAAATTTTGATTATTACAGAAGAAAATCTGCTTTTTACGAAATTAATAGACTACATATTAAAATAAACAAGAAGTTTAAAATTCAAAAAGTTATTCAAAATAAACCGTTTACTATTTCAGATTTAAATAAAATAATGAATGAATTAAGTGATGTTGAATCTGTATTGTTTAGTTTTAAATCCAATGATTTTCTGAAAGAGTATAAAGTTTTGTTAACGCACAAAAATATTGCATTTATTAATTCTAAAGATTCTACAGAATTTAGTGAATTCGATTTTGAAAAGAGTACAATTACTGAATTTAAAAAAGCAGCATTTAAAGCATATCTTAATAGTTTATTTCGAGTATTAAAATTTAAAAATAACTTAAAAAAACTATACGTTCTTTATGATGATGATTACCCATACGAAAGATTACTTTATCGAAATAATGGAAATACATATGCAGATTTAAAATATGTTATTAATAAAACACATATAATAAAATTATATGATTTTGAATCTTACTTCCTTGATCCTGAGATCACAAAAAAGCTTAATGTAAAAAAAATACTTTTAGCAAACAATCTCAATACAGATTTGCCTTTTATGTACAAATTTGATCCATCTCAATTTTGTAATTGTTTCAACGTAATTAAAGTAGATCAACCGATTCTAAAGAATTTCTCAAAGGATGAAGTGTTACATTTTGTTGGTCATGGTAGAAATGCATACACTGATTCTCTTGGGCAACTACATCAGAATCAAATTATTTATTCATTGTTTAATAAAAAATTGTTTTCAGAAAAATTAGATTTAACTAAACAAATTCAATCTCCATTGATTATTTTAAATAATTGTTATAGCGGGGCGAGAGTCGGGTTTAATTATGTATTTGATAAAGGAATTTACCTTCAATTAATGAAAAAAGGAGCAAGAAATGTTGTTGCTTCACAAAGTAAAATTGATGATTACGTTTCAAGTCAACTAATGAAACATTTTTATATTTATCTCAGCAAAGGAATACCAGTGGGTGAAGCGCTAATCTATGCCAAACGCAAATTTTTAAGAGAAAATAAAAATGGATATGCTAACCCTATGTACTGGAGTCCGTTTTTTGCAATCTCAAGTAGAAAAGTCAAGTTCTAGTAGTAAAAAAGTAAGAAATAAATTGAAAAATAAGTGATCTTCCTCTTCTGTTAGACTGAAGTTGTCGAAGTCAAAGAGGAGAGATTTAGTATAAAGTTTATGGAAATCTATTATAGATATCTTTTCGATGAGATATTATGATAAACCTGAGCGTGTTTTCTTCAATATGTTCAATTCCGATTCTGTAATTTCCTGATTTAATTCTATAGTAATTTGTAAAACCAATCATTTTTTTTATGTTTGGAATATCTTGAATTTTATTTGCTTTTTCTGCAATTTCAAAAATTTTCGATAATTTCTTTAATATTGATTTTTCATTGATTTTCTCAAGTGATTTTGAAAACGACCTATCAAATTCAATTTTCATTTAGATAAAAACTTTTTTAAAATTTCTTCTTTTGAAACTAATTCATTGGTTTTGATTTTGTCCATTTCATTTCCAAGAAGTAAATCTTCATATTGTTCGTCATTAATAGAGACTACGTTTGCGCCCAATTTTTTAGCAAGTTCGAGCAAGAGTTTGGTATTAGAAGAATCGGAATTAATTAAAAATGTACTCATTTTAGAATGATTTATTAATAAAGTTAATAAATTGATTCGGAAATTTCAAATATGTTTTAACTTCTTGCGTTTACATTCTCTTCAACGCTTTCACCTTTTCATTAAAAGCAGGATCGTTTACTTCAAGTTTAATTTCAGATAGGATTTTTTCAAATTGACTTCTTTTTTCTAGTTTGTAAAAACTGAATGCTTTGAAGTAAAGGGATTTATTATAGAAAACACTCTTTTTTTCAATCGAATTGAATCCTTGAATACTATTTTCATAGTGCTTTAATTTGAATTTAGAAATACCTTGAAAATAAGCTAATGTATCGTTTTTAGACACATTTTGAATTGAAATGATTTTTTCAAATTGATTGGTTTTGTAGTACACCATAATTTGTTTCCAATCAATTTTTGATGAAGGGTTTTCTCCCATAAAATTGGGTAATCCTATTTCATTATAAGGAGTTGAAATCGTGGGGTTTGATTGTTGTTTGTATAAATAAAAAAACAAAGAAGATCCTACAATAATTAAAAAAATAGCTGCCCATTGCAATACATTCCAATTCGTTTTTTTGGAAGGTAGTTGCTTGAGCATTTTCTTTTCTTGTAGGGAAAGTTTTTCTTTTAATATTTGCGTATTCCCCTCATTTGCTTCATAAAAAGCAATAAATCCAGCGACTTCATCTTCCAGATCATGTCCACTATTTTTTAAATATAGTATGCGCATCCGCAGTTGCTCAGGATGATCCAATAAATCTATCAGTTTATCCAACTCAGTATCAGTATGAAAAGGTGACTTCTTTTCCATAATAATTTTAATTTATTTCGTGACTCACTGAGTCGATTTCTAATACTTTTTTCGCTTTGATTTTGTTCTACTGCGATTTCTGCGTTTTTATATCCCTCGAGATGTAATCGTACGATTGTTTGTTCTTTTGGGGGTAACATTGAAATGATTTTATCTAATTGCTCCAAATCATCTACAAGAGAATCTGTTTGAATAGTTGATTCATAGTGGTATTTATCATTCAGAATACGTGCTCTATTTCGGGTTACTTTTAACCAATCTAAAGCTTTGCATTTGATCAGTACGACTAAAAATCCTTCAACGTTTTGTAGGTCTTTCCATTTTTCTTTGCGATCTGAAATAGGAGTTTGAAGCAGTAGGGTAAAAAGGTCCTGTACCAAATCGGAGGATGTATCTTCGTTTTGGGTGTATTTGAAAGCAATGAAGTACAATTTACGGAACATCGGACGATACAGTTCACCCAATACTTGATTATCTCCTTCGATATATTGTTGCCAAAAATACGCTACAGACATACGACAAAAGTATAAAAATATCGGTCTTTAGTAATTATTTATCACTTTTTTACAAACTGAAAATATATTTCGTTCGACTTCTATTCTTTTGTAGCGTGAAATTGGGACAAAAAAGTTAGTTATTCTACAATAGGGGAAAAGAGGACATGAA
>CANGZT010000092.1 GCA_947458955.1 Flavobacteriia bacterium
CTGAATAAATTTCATATTAGAAAGACGTTCACTTGAAGTTTCTTTCTTTGTGTTTCCACCTTGCAGAAGTAAATAAGCAATCGATTTTTTTTGATGAGTTACAGGAACTACACAATCGAATTGACTAATAATTTCAGAAGGAGAAGAATCTATAAATGTGATTTCATTAAATCTACTTAAGTTTTGTGCTAATTCCTCTTCTTTGATCGTTCCTTTTAATCCAACTTTTAATAATGAATCCCACTCTTTGTTTTGATAAAGTAATATGAACTTATTATAGTGTAATTGTTCCTTTAATACAAAGTGGATTATTTTAGTTAATGTTTCAACAGACTGATTAGAATTAATTGCATTAGTAATTTCAAGCAAAGAACTTATTTTAAATTCTTGTAAAGAAAGTTGATTCTCAAGAAACTGAATATAGTTACTTTGCATTTAGGAGTTTTTCCAAAAATACTAACTAGATAATTAAAAATTAAGTTTAATTATATTCAATTGTTCACCCTTAGATGTTTGTAAACTAAAATGGGGCAAATGCCCCACGATAATAAATTATGATTTTTGAATTCTTAGATTATTTAACAAGCTGAATACCTGTGTAGTTGTGAGGAGTGATCGTTTTTAATTCTTTTTTTACCAAATCTGAAACAGCTAAAGTATCAATGAATTCATGAACACTTAATTTTGTTGTAGCCTCATTTTTTCTAGTTAAGCCCTTCAATGCTTCATAAGGTTTTGGGTAACCTTCTCTTCGCAGAATTGTTTGAATTGCTTCAGCTACAACAGCCCAGTTTTTTTCTAAGTCATCGGCAAATGCGCTCTCATTTAGTAATAATTTATCTAAACCAGTGAGCGTAGATTTTATAGATATTAGTGTGTGCGCTAAAGGAACACCTATAGTTCTTAGGACGGTAGAGTCCGTTAAGTCACGCTGTAGCCTTGAAACAGGTAGTTTCGAAGCTAAGTGCTCGTAAAGTGCATTAGCAATACCAATGTTTCCTTCAGAGTTTTCAAAATCAATTGGATTCACTTTATGAGGCATTGCTGAGGAACCAATTTCACCTTCTTTGAGTTTTTGTTTGAAATATTCCATAGATACATACAACCACATGTCTCTATTTAAATCAAGAATAATATTATTAATTCTTTTTAATGCATCAAATAAAGAAGCTAAATTGTCATAGTGTTCAATTTGTGTTGTTGTCTGACTTCTATTTAATCCAAGTGTTTCGTTGACAAACTTATTCGAGAAATTAATCCAATCAAAATGAGGAAATGCAACATGATGGGCATTTAAATTTCCGGTTGCACCTCCAAATTTAGCTGAGAAAGGAATGCTTTTTAATTGTTCAATTTGTTTGATAAGTCTTTCTTCAAAAACCTGAATTTCTTTACCTAAACGGGTTGGTGAAGCGGGTTGTCCATGTGTTTTTGCAAGCATTGAAACATCTTTCCATTCATTAGATAATCGATTTAATTTATCAATCAATTTTTCGAAAGAGGGTAAAATAATATCGTGCAATGCCTCTTTAAGCGAAAGCGGAATACTTGTGTTATTTATATCTTGTGAAGTAAGTCCAAAATGAACAAACTCTAAATATTCATTAAGACCTAATTCATTCATTTTCTCTTTCAAGAAATATTCTACAGCCTTCACGTCATGATTGGTAACTTTTTCAGTGTTTTTGATCCATAAGGCATCATTTTCAGTAAAGTTATTGTAGATGTTTCTTAAATCAGAATATGCATTTTTAGGAAACTGTTTCAATGGCTCTAAATTAGTTTCAGCTAAAGCAATCAAATATTCAATTTCAACTTGTACTCTGTATTTAATCAGTCCAAACTCTGAGAAATATTTAGCTAATTCAACCGTCTTATTTCTATATCTACCGTCTACAGGTGATATTGCTGACAAGGCATTTAGTTCCATAATGTTTAATGTAAAATGAGTTCAAATATACAAATAGTTCAGTGTTCTTTCATGTACATTGTTCTTAAAATAAAACCCAAACTTGTCTAATAATCCTTACATTTTTTCTATTTTTGAACTCAATTGATCCAATTTTTATTCTAACTCTAATTAAATATGAGGAAATTAGCCTTAATTGTTTTGACTTTAAATTTTGTTGGTTTTGTCTTTTCACAAGAGGAAAAAGCCAATCGTTTTATAGAAAATCCAACCACTTTATTTTTAATTGAAGAAGCAAAACATTACTATACTGAAGGTAAAACAATGGAGGCGTTAAATCTTTTTAGGTCAATCGATGTAAAGGATGAGAACTCAGCTAAATCAAAATATTGGATTTCATTGTGTTATTATAAGCTAAATAATTACACTATGGCACTCAATTATGCAAAAAAAGCCTTGCGTCTTGATAATACACCTTCTGGTGAGTTTTATGAGTTGCTTGGTAGGTGTTACCATCAAAATACTCTAGTAGATTCAGCACTTTACTTTTATAATAAGTCACTTAATGAATTAACTCAAACTAGAATTGAAGAATTAAATGTTTTAGGTAAAATTGAAGAATGCAAGTTTGCTAAATCTGAGTTTAAATTAGGAAAACCTAATGGGAGAAAATTATTAAATGTTGAAGTGAACTCTGAGTTTAATGAGTACGCTCCAATTTTAACACAAGGAGGGAAGGTGATGTATTTTGTTGGCAGAAGAAACAATACAACAGGAGGACTCAAAAATCCAGATGATGAGCAATATTTTGAAGATATATACCAAGCAAAATGGAATGATACTTATCATATTTGGGATAGTATTACAAATGATCTAGGTAAATTGAATGGTGAAGGTTTCGAGGCTTTTACTTATGTAAATAGCGATGCGACCAAAGCATTATTGACATTAAATACTACTGCTTTAGATATTGATGCACCTACTGAAAGTTCTGATATTTGCGAGGTGGATGTAAAAAATGGTTTGTGGGGTAAGCCTAAATTAATTGCAAATGAGTCAATTAATTCAACTTATTATGATGGGGCAGCCACCATGACCGCTGATGGGAATACGATGGTTTTTGTATCGGATCGAAATGGAGAAAAGTCTTCAACGGATTTATTTATAGTTAAGAAAACGGGAAAAAAATGGGGAGAGGCAGTTTCTTTACCTATGAATGTTAACTCAAAGGGTAGGGAGACAACACCTTATTTAACTCCCGATGGAAAGTATTTGTTTTTTAGTTCTGACGGTCATAAGGGTATGGGTGGATATGATATTTATGTGTCACAAAATAACGGTTCTTCATGGTCTACGCCAATTAATTTAGGTTCTTCAATTAATACCGTAAATGATGATACTCATTTCCAGTATTATCCAGAATTAAAACGTGCTATGATGGCAGGGGTTACTTTGGATGAAATGCAGTGTAATTATAACATCTACGAGATTGATCTTGAAAAGGTGCAATTGCCTATAAAGTAAACTAAAAGGCTGAATTTATGGCTTTTTAGTTTATATCGAATCGTCATCAAGCGTTTTTAATGCAATGTATACTGTATTTTAGATACCAAATTGAGTGAAATGATGGTCTAAATGCTTTGCAAACATGTTGTTCCACTCTTGTGAGTTTAGATTGCCAAAAGAATGAGATTCTTTTCCTTCAAAGTAAGCAGCACCAAGTTCTTGTGTTTTGATAATATAATTTTTCAAACGCTCTTTTTCAACTTCAAATTCTTTTTGATCAGTGATGATAAATTGAGGTGCGGTTTTACTTCCTTTTTTGTATGTTACTTCATTTGTTACATATTTCTTTACAAACACTTTTAAAATAAATTTCACTAAACCTGTTGGTTTTGGATGTTTGTTTTCATAGCACATTTCGTAGGTTATATTACAGTGTGCTAACATCTGACTTACGTTCATCTTACCCCATTCAGCTTTCGTTTCAGGTGTAAGTTTTTCTAATCTATTTAGGAAGGTTTGTGCACCCTCTTGTGTAAATATATTTTCCATAAGTATGATTTTAAGTGGAATAAAGGTAAAAAAAATAGGCGAAACTAATTGTCTCGCCTATTTATATATGAATGATTTAAATTATCTTTTTTCAATTGGAACGTATGTTCTTAAAACTTCTCCAGTGTAGATTTGTCTAGGACGACCAATTGGTTCTTTGTTTTCAGTCATTTCTTTCCATTGTGCGATCCATCCCGGAAGGCGTCCTAAAGCAAACATTACTGTAAACATTTCAGTTGGTATTCCAATCGCTTTGTAAATAATACCTGAGTAGAAATCCACGTTAGGGTAAAGATTACGAGCTTTGAAATATTCATCTTCTAAAGCAACTTGCTCTAATCGTTTAGCAATAGCTAGTAATGGGTCATTAACTCCTAATTTTTCTAAAATATCATCACATGCTTTTTTGATGATTTTCGCTCTAGGATCGAAGTTTTTGTAAACTCTGTGTCCGAATCCCATCAAACGGAAAGAATCATCTTTGTCTTTAGCTTTAGCAACCCATTTGTCTACATCTCCGCCATCGTTATGAATTTTCTCTAACATTTCAATTACTTCTTGATTAGCTCCACCGTGTAATGGACCCCAAAGTGCTGAAATACCAGCAGAAATAGTAGCATATAAGTTAGCTTGCGACGAACCAACGATACGAACTGTAGAAGTAGAACAGTTTTGTTCGTGGTCAGCATGTAAAATCAATAATTTATTTAATGCATCTACAACAACTGGATCGACATTGAAATCTTCCGTTGGCATAGCAAACATCATATACAAGAAATTCTTACAGTAGTCAAACTCATTTTTAGGGTACATGAAAGGATGACGAGTAGAATTTTTGTAAGCCCAAGCAGCTAGTGTAGGTAATTTAGCGATTAATCTATGAATCGTCAAATTTTTAGCTTCAGCACTTCTGTGTGGGTCTAGAGACTCAGGGTAGAATGTAGATAAAGAACATACCATTGAAGCTAAAACTCCCATCGGATGTGCTTTCGCAGGATAAGCTTCAAAAAATTGTTTCATATCTTCATGAACCAAAGTGTGTTTTGTGATACTATCACGGAATTGATTCAATTGATCTTGAGTAGGAAGATTTCCATAAATCAAAAGGTAAGCAACTTCGATAAAAGTAGCCTTCTCAGCTAATTCTTCGATACCATACCCTCTGTATTTTAAGATACCCTCTTCACCATCTAAAAAGGTAATGGCACTTGTTGTAGCACCTGTATTTTTATACCCAGTATCTAAAGTGATGTACCCAGTATCTTGACGTAAGTTACTAATGTCAATCGCTTTTTCGTTTTCTGTTCCAGTAATTACAGGGAATTCGAATACTTTCCCTCCTAATTCAATTTTAGCAATTTCGCTCATGTAGTCATTCTTTTAATAACAGCCCTAAATTAATAAACAAAAATGTATTAGTCCACTATTTTTAGGTAACTTTTTTATAAAAAATTTTATAAAAAA
>CANGZT010000093.1 GCA_947458955.1 Flavobacteriia bacterium
ATTGCTTCACCTTATGTTTTTTACATAAGTTTGAAATATTATCAATGTTATTTTTAATCAAGTCTAACATATTACAAATATAATTAAGATTTTAACAGAAAAAGGAGTTACTTTCTCAATATTTTCTCCATAGCTTTTCCTTTTGCTAACTCATCAATCAATTTATCTAAATAGCGGATTTTTTGCATAAGCGGATCTTCGATTTCCTCAACGCGATGACCACAAATTAGGCCTTTTATCAGGTGTACATTCGGATTGAGTTGTGGGGCTTCATGAAAGAAAGTTTCAAATGAAATTTTATTTTCTATAATGTTAATCAATTCTTTTTCAGTGTATCCTGTTAGCCAAATAATAATTCTATTTACATCCTCTTTAGATTTCCCTTTTCTTTCAACTTTAGCTATATAGTGCGGATATACACTTGCAAATGGCATCGAAAATATTTTGTGTGGTTTGTTATTTATTTTCATTGGTGAAATTAAATTTTTTGTGTTTTTTAAATCTAAACATCAAATCAATACCGAAGAAATTATTCATAATCTCGTTTGAGTTATTAGTTAAGGAAAAAAAGGAGGGTCTGTAAATAACACCAATATTGACATGTTTTCCAATTAAATAGTATGTCGATAAAACGAGATCAATGTTTGTTTGATTTTCATGGTATATAAAATAGGTTGGAATCGATGATAAATAAAGTTCTAAATACCTTGTGTAATTATACCTTGTTAATCCAAGTCCGTAATTGAATTGAATATTTCTTAATTGATGATTGTGAGTGATTGTTATTGAGGAACTTGCAGCATCAATTATGTTATCTTTCGCTATCTTTTTTTCATATAAATGATAGAGTATTTTATTGATTTCATCAGAGTATGTATAATAAGAATCTTCAATGCCATACAATACATTGTGTTGACTCGCTTTTATTGAGAAGAATGTATTTTTTAAATAATAATAGTCTACAAATAAGCTGATTCCAAGTGCATTTGCAGTTGAAATTGATTGATTTAAAACGTTACTGTTAGTGAAATTATTGAATAGTGGAATGCTAAAACCAATGAAAAGATCGTTTTTATATGTTTTTTGAAAGGTGTAATATTTATAGGTTTGTTGATTATTATTCTTTTTTGATTTAGATTCTTTTAAATAGACATAATTTGGGTAACCGAATCTTTTTGAAGAGAGGTAGTCTATAAAATAACCCGCTCCATAATTCCAAATGTTAAATAATAAAGTGGTAGAGAATGTAGGTTTAATAGAATAATCTTTCTTTTGATTTAATGTGTCTAAAATTGAAATTTTTATAGGGTTATAACCTCTTAAAAAACGCACTTTGTATTCTCTTTCATTTTTTAGAGTGTCTAGATCATTGATTAATATTGTTTGTTTTGAGTCTGTTTGTATGACTACGTTTTGAGTTTTTCTATTAAAAATGGTCGCACACGAAGAAATTAAAATACTTATAATGAAAAACGATAGATATCTCATATACTCTTTATTAATTCTAAAGGTATAAAAAAAGGAGCCGTTAAGCTCCTTTTGGAATTAAATTAACGCGTTTTCTAAATCTTTCCATAAATCTTCAATATGTTCTAGTCCAATGGAAAGTCGAACCAAACCATCACTAATCCCAACAGCTAATCGTTCTTCTGGTTTCAATTTTGAATGTGTAGTCGAAGCAGGGTGTGTGGCAATACTTTTTGCATCTCCTAAATTTGGTGTCAGTGAGAAAATTTCAAGATTATTTAAGAATTTTCTTCCGGCATCTAATCCACCTTTTAATTCAAATGTGACAATTCCACCGCCAGCTTTCATTTGCTTTTTAGCTACTTCCACATTCGGATGACTTTCTAAAAACGGGTATTTCACAAATGAAATTGCAGGGTGATTTTCTAGTCTTTTAGCCAGTTCTAATGCCCCATTACTCATGTGGTGAACTCTTAAACTCAATGTTTCAATGGATTTTGAAATAATCCAAGCATTAAAAGGACTTAGTGCTGGACCAGTATGTCTTGCAAAAGCTTCCATTTTAGCGATAATTTCGTTTGAACCTAAAATCAGTCCACCTAATGTTCTCCCTTGCCCATCCATGTATTTTGTTGTAGAATGAATTGAAATATCTGCTCCTAAAGCAATTGGTTTTTGTAGTATAGGAGTTGCAAAACAATTATCTACAGCAAATAAAATGTTTTTTGCTTTGCAAATATTTGCTACTCGTTCAATATCAATAATTTCTAATGCTGGGTTAGAAGGGGTTTCAAGATATAAGATTTTCGTGTTTTCTTGAATTGCATTGGAGTAACCTTCATAGTCAAGTGCATCTACATAGGTTGTTGTAATTCCCCATTTTGGAAAAATTTCGGTAAACAAACGGTGTGTAGAACCAAAAACAGACCTGCTAGAAACGATGTGGTCTCCTGCTTTTAATAAAGCAGCAAATGTAGTAAATACCGCCGCCATACCAGATGACGTTGCCCAACCATTTTCTGCTTCTTCTAATAATGCAACTTTCTCAATTAATTCATCAACATTCGGGTTTGAGTAACGAGAATAAATATTTCCTTCTTGTTCATCTGCAAATACAGCAGCCATTTCTTCTGCAGAATCAAAGATAAAGCTCGATGTAAGGTATAAAGGATTTGAATGTTCTTTTTGATAAGTGCGATCGATGTGCTTTCTAATTGCAATTGTTTCGTCTTGTAATTCTTTAAAGTTTTTACTCATAGTTATCTATTTTTGAATCACTTCATGTGTTATGGTAATTGTAGGATCTAAACTTGAGGATACTGAACAGTATTTTTCTACTCCTAATGCAACTGCTTTTTGAACTTGTTCGATCGGATCTTCTTTTCCAATGGTGAAGACTAAATGAATTTTAGTAAACGGAGCGGGAGTTGCATCTTTACGTTCTGTTTGAATATCAACTTCATAGTTGCTTAATTCGATACGTTTTTTCTTTAATATCAACAATATATCTATGCTTGCACATGCAGCAACACTTGAAGACAATCCTTCCATCGGTCTAATTCCTAATCCTTCTCCTCCAGCTTCTGGATTTGCATCAAAACGAATAGTTTGTCCTGTTGTGTTTGTTACTTCAAATGCAACTTTATCGTTTAGTCTTTTTAGAGTTAAAGCCATTTTAATGAGGTATTTTATCTTTTAATAAAGCATATAAATAAGTGCCGATTAATGCACCTACAAGTAAAATTAATCCAATTTTCCAATCTAAACCAATTGAAATAAATAATGGAGCAGAACAAGCTCCGGTTAATCCCCAACCTAAACCAAATAATACTCCTCCGCCAAAATTAGCTTTCCATTGAAAAGGTTTATCTTTTACTTCAATAGGATTGTGGTTGATACTTTTGATTTTAAGTTTTTTAATAATCCATAGACTGATTGCACCGGTCGCTATTGCTGAGCCAAGTAAACCGAACATATGGAATGATTTGAAATAAAACATTTCTTGAATTCGATACCAAGATACTGCTTGTGATTCTGTAAGTATTACACCAAAATAAATACCTATAGCTATACTGGTCAGTATATTTTTCAAGTTGAATTTCTTTTCCATAAGTTAAAATAAATAAGGAATGATGAAATAGGTAGCAATCAAACCTCCAATAAAAAAGGCAATCGTTGCAATAAATGAAGTTTTAGAAAGTTGTGACATTCCCATAATACAATGTCCAGCTGTACATCCATTTGACCAACGTCCTCCAAAACCGATTAAAATTCCTCCGAAAAAGAATATGGCCCAGTTTTTAAGGTTGTAAAATTCAGTCGTGGCAATATAAGTATCAATCTGATCTAACTTTGCAATTCCATTTATTTCATAACCTGATAGTTGGTAAAAAATCCCAACGATAACAAGTCCAATGGCAAAAGAAAATTGCCAACCATCTGAGTTGTTATTGTAATTAAAATAAGCTGGATTTTTAGTGAATTTTGATATAATATATCGATAATTCGATGAAACACCAAATTGTTTCTCTTTCAAAATTAATAATATTGGTACTACCAAACCGATTAACGGTCCTGCGATGTACCACGCTAAAGGTTCTTTCATATCGAGTTAATTATTCAGGTAATACTGCAAAAAACACCTCTGATTTTTTATTAAAATCAATGTCTTTGATGTTGTTTAGGTTAATTGTTCCTGTGATGTATGCGTATTCTTTTCCTTGGTAAATCTCTTCTTTTTCAATCCATTGAAATACCTCTAGATCGCTCGCTTTTTCAGCTCCAGCATATATTTTCAAAACAGAATCGGTGGTGAATTCTGGTTTTTCTGTTGATAATGATTTTTTATACTCATATGCATATTCAAACTGTAATGCTGAGATGTCGGATAAAACGGCACTTGCAGTAGGGTAGGCACCAGCTCCTTTTCCTTGGAATAACTGTTTGTCTGAGAATAATGCTTCAACGGTTACAGAGTTGAATTCGTTGTTTACGTTGTAAGCCACGTTGTCTTCTGTGATGAAATGTGGAGCAACAAAACCTACTAATTTATCTCCTACGCGTTGACCTCTTGAAAATAATTTTAAACGATATCCTTTTTCAGAAGCGTATCTTACATCTTGTGCTTTGATGTTACGGATACCATAATTAAAGATTTGTTCTGGAGTTAAGGTAAGACCAAAAGCGTGTTTGATTAAAATCAATAACTTGAATTTTGAATCGTAAGCATCGACATCGAGTGTTGGGTCTGATTCAGCGAAACCTAATTCCGTTGCTTCTTTTAATGCTGTCTCGTAGTCTTTACCGTAATTTGTTTGAGTAAGAATGTAGTTGGTAGTCCCGTTCACAATTCCTAAAACACCTGATAATGAATCGTTGTTATAGTATTCTTCCAAGTTTCTAATAATTGGAATAGACCCACCTACAGATGCTTCATAAAGTAGGGAAACATTGTTTTCTTTAGCTAAGCCTAAAAGTGTATCTAGGTTTTCAGCTAACATTTTTTTATTCGCTGTAACTACGTGTTTTTTTCTGCTTAATGCTTCTGAAACAATATCAAATGCTGCCTTTGCATCATCGATTAATTCTACTACTACATTGATTTCATCGTTATGTAGAATTTCATTTTTATCGTAACTGAAATTTTCTGAGCTGATACTTCTTGGTTTGTTTGGGCTCTTAACCACAATTTTTGAAATTCGAGCATCCAATAAATTTGATTTGTTTAATACTTCGTACAGTCCATTACCCACGCATCCAAATCCAAAAAG
>CANGZT010000094.1 GCA_947458955.1 Flavobacteriia bacterium
TACATCCAACGACGACTTTTGCCCAATCGTTGCGCAACCGTGGTAATCGAATAACCACTTTCACGTATTGCTTTCTCAATTACTTCACCTCGGTGTAACATAGATACAAAAGTGAGTAATGAATTAGGAAATAATTTTCTCATAAGTGTGTAATATATGAGAATTTGTGTGTTATATTTGTTTAGTAATTAATTAAGATTTTATCATGAAAAACTTTTTTATAATTTTTATTATTGGTTTATGTCTTAGTTCTTGTAAAAAAGATTGGACTTGTGAATGTAATGTTTCATACTATAACAATTCAAATAAAATTCAACATTTACTGACAAATAAAACCAAGAGTGCTGCAAAAGAAGAATGTGATATTAAAACCCAAAATGGTTTAAATACACTAAAATTAGTTGGTGGTGGGACATATATTTGTGAACTGAAATAATGCTATATTTTTGGACACTTTCCAAAATCACCCCTTACTTTTTAACAATTGTAGGGGGTCTTTTTTTAACCTACTTATTTTCTAAAATAAGTGGTAGAATAAGATTCATTCGTTTTTTCATTTGGGCTGTTCCGTTCGGAATTTATTTCATTCTCAAACCCATTTACGAAGGTGATTTTTCGAATAATTATAGAGAAATATCTTTAAAGAAAGGGCTAATTTCCTCGAAAGAAGATCAGCTTCTTGTAATAACAATTCCAGGTTGTCCATTTTGTATGGCATCCATTCAAACAATGAAACAGATTAAGAAAAGAGTTCCAACTTTAAAAGTAAAATACTTGGTGTGTAGTTCAGATAGTTTAACTATAAAATCATATAGTAGAGAAATAAATGGATCTTTCCCAATTTCTACTACACAAAACCCAACAGAATGGGCTAAAATTTGTCAAGGCAAGTTTCCAAGCTATGTTTTAGTTACCAAAAATGGTACTCGTATTTGGAGTAACGATAATTTTGGTTCGCTGGCTAAAGATGAGGTGGAGAGGTATTTTAACTAATCCAAATACTACCAAAAGTTGTCTTTATGAATGCCAATTGTTTTTAATTGGTTTATGTCACGCTTCGACGGGCTCAGCATGACATAACTAATCTCGGTCTATTATCTCGTAAAATCCAAATTATAAGTCAATCCAAACGTAATCGTGTGGTTGTTTTCCGCTTGATCAAGGATTGAACCAGAAACTACCTTAGCATTCTTTACAAGGTATTGGTTCATATATCCAGCTTGTAAGGTTAGCGCTGAATTAAATTTAAATCCAAGCGCACATTGTAAGCGGTTTTGATCGAGGATGTTTGTCCCTATACCTTCACCGAAACCAAGAAAGACCTCATCATTTACATTTAAAAATAACGTATTGTTTTCCATTGATGTGTGGTTGATTGGTAAAATAGCCATAAAACGGTAACGAATACGATTACGGTAATTTGTACCAGATCGTTCATAGCTAGTTCCTTGTTTTACATAGTTTTCCATAAAACGTTGCTCTAGGCGATACCTATGTTGTATTTCAAATCGACCAATGCTATTTTTCTGATTGAATTGTTGCCAAATACGGTGTTCGTTAAACTGATGGTTCACAGGCATATCACCGTATTGGTAGGTGATTATATTACCATAACCAACTGTGAAAAAAGCGTTAGGATATAAATAAAAATCAACTCCAACACGTAAAAGTGATTGTTGCCAATGTTGAAAATAATCTGCTCTACGCCACTGGTATTCTGTATGTAAACCAATTTTTGGTGTCAATTTATGATTTCCTTGATAGGTGATCCATGCATGCTGTTGGTTTGCGATTTCTTTTTGAGCAAAATGTAATTTGGAAGCAAAAACTAGGAGTAAAAGAAGAACTATTTTTTTCATATTAATGTCATTAATTTACTTTTTTAAAGCAGAGAATTTATGATTTGACTTTGATAGCGGAGTAAACTCTTCTAGTCCATATATAGTAAAAGTACCCCCTTCATCTTCAAAATCTTCCTGTATATGGTGTAAATTTTCAATGACTGTATGATCTACTATTTTACACGTACTCACATCAAAAATGACATCTTCTGTCCTTTTAAAGGTGTCAATCGCCTTTTTAATACCAATGTAATTACTAAAAACGGCACAGCCTTTTACTTTAATGGTATTGTTTTCAATTACTGTTTTAGCATTAAACAAGTGTTTTATAGGTGATCCGTGATATATATGTAAGATTAACTTTAAAATGATACCTGCTAAAATTCCAATTAAAATATCCGTAGATAGGGTAACTATAATGGTGACTATGAAAATGGCAATTTGTTCCGTCCCAATTTTTGCAATGTGTCCAAATGATCTAGGGTGAGCTAATTTGTAACCTACACCGATTAGCATAGCAGCTAAAGCAGCATTAGGTATGTAATTACTAAATGAAACAGCGAAAATCATAAAGAGTAAAATGAAAATTCCATGGAAAAAGTTTGCCCAGCGTGTTTTACCACCATTAGCAACATTCGCTGAGGAGCGGGCAACTTCACTAATCATTGGTAAACCGCCAATAATTCCCGCAAGGATATTACCAAAACCTACAGCGATCAAATCTTTATTTATATCTGATTTACGTTTGTAAGGATCTTGCATATCAATGGCTTTATCCGTTAAAAGTGCTTCTAAACTTCCTACTAAAGCAAACATAATTACATATTTTATGAATGTTCCGGTTTGAGACCAACCATCAAAACTTACGTTTACCCCAAGTATATCAAAGAAACCCTTATCAAAACTTACCAATGGATTAAATGCTTTTACTTTTACTCCATTCTCGATGTGTTCAGGAATGTTATGAATACCTAAAATCATTGCTAATGGAATAGAAACAACTAACACTACAAGTGGAGCAGGGATCTTTTTTAAGAAACCAATTTTAAGCATCGGCCAACCAAATACAATAACGAGACTTACTAAGCCTACAATCGCTACTTCTTTATGAACAAAGAAATTAGCCAACGTTTTTGGTATCATTGCAAGTAATTCCAATGGCTCTACCATCGACTTTCCTTCCGGGGTCATTGGATTGACACCAGCTAATATATGAATTTGTTTACTCAAAATAATAACTCCTATGGCAGCTAGCATTCCGTGTACAGCTGAAAGTGGAAAGAAATCACTTAATTTCCCAAATTTTAAAATTCCAAAAATCACTTGAATTATTCCGGCTATGACAATTGTACCTAACGCCAATTTCCAACCATTTTCTCCTCCACCAAATTCGGTTACAGCTCCCGCAACGATAACAATCAATCCTGCTGCTGGACCTTTGATGGTAAGCTTTGAACCAGCAATTAAACTAACTACTATCCCACCAATCATTGCAGTTATTAAACCATAAATTGCAGGGAATTCACTTGCTTTCGCAATACCTAAACTTAAGGGCAGTGCTAATAAAAAGACTAAAAATCCAGATAAAACATCCGAACTGAAATTTTCTTTCAGTCCTGCGAACCCGTCTTTTGGTATGTTTGTTTTATTTATTTTTTTCATATTTTTTAAGTTTTTACACTTCGATGACTTCTACAGGCTCAATGTGACATCTCAGTGAAATTTGCGTCAGACTGAGCTTGTCGAAGCGTGTGGAAGTCATGCTGATTTATTTGCTATTGAGTGATACGTTTTTACATGCGGTCCTAAAAATAAGCGTGCATACATCCTTACTAATGCTAATCCATCTACAATTAAACTAATTGCGAGAAAAAAAGCTAAAAAATATTGATCCTCTCTAACTGCTGAAAATACTAAATCTTCTCCAATCATGGTAGGTGTGATTGGAAATCCCGCCATTCCTAAACATGCTAATAAGAATATAAAGGCAATTTTTGGATGCTCGAATGAATGTCCTTGAAATCTTGCCAACGTGATTCTTTTTTCTTTTATAATCAATTTTCTTATTGACCAATAACCAACAATAGCGGAGATAATTACACCGATTAGATACATTGAGATTGTTGAAAGTCTGACTCCAGCATTTATTCCAATGGATAGTGCAATCCAAAAGTGATTCATCATGACCATAAACCAACTCATGATCACATTTCTTCTTTCTGTAAATGCTTTAATGACCATAATTAAGCCTACAAAAGCATATAATCCGGAAATGAAATTAATCCAAAAAGGAGATAAAGAATCTTTTAATCCTAATAATATCAACCCTATAATATAGATTGCTACAAAAATTATAACCCCTAAATTAAATTTAAACACTTTGAATTTTCGAGTAAATCGTTGTAAAGGTGCTAAAAATACTTGATAGATAATTGTTTCTAAATTCCATTCTTTCAAACTTAAAATGTAGAAAGAATATTCTATGCGTTTCGGTAGACTGTCTTCAATCGTTTTTTCTCTTGGTTCATAATGGTATAATTGCTCTTTGATTCTATAACTTGCAATCGATGGTGAAACTAATAATTGATAGGTTCTTAGCAAGGCATTTCCACAAATATGAAAGAGCGCAAGATTATCCCAACCCGCAACAATTTCCAAGAAAATCAATCCGATTTGTGCTATCGATGAATAGGCAATTTGACTTTTTACAGAGGTTTGTACTCTTGCCATCAAACTAGCAACAATACACGTTAACACTCCAATGAAACCAATTAAAATTCTGACCGAAATTTGGTGCTCCCAAAAAGGGTGAGTTCTTAATAAAAGAAAGGCACCAATGTGAACCGATAGCGAACCATAAAAAATAGCACTCGACGGAGTAGGACCTTCCATGGCTCTTGGTAGCCAGGATGAAAAAGGGAGTTGTGCAGATTTAACTAAAGCTGCTATTAAAATCATAAAGGAAATAAAGAACCCTTCCCAGCTGTGTTTTTGAAGTAAATGACTCACTAAGTCAGCATTGTGCATTTTTCCAAAAGTCACATTTTCATGAAATAAATGATGACTCAACCACATTGCTAATATTAATCCGATGTCACCAATTCTATATAAAGAGAATATTTTTACAGCATTCTTAACGGGAAGATATCGATCTCTATAAAAAGCAATGAGTAAGAACGATGAAATACCTAAAAATTCCCACCCGACGAATAAGGTTTCAAAATTTCCAGATAAAACAATGATATTATATCCTAAATAGAACAATAATATGGTATTAAAGAAACGTTTAAACCCTTGTTCTCGGTGCATATAAAATCTGCTGTAATAGGTAATTAAGAACGTCAAAAAAGCACCCAGCACAAGAAACACCGCTGAGACATGATCAAAATA
>CANGZT010000095.1 GCA_947458955.1 Flavobacteriia bacterium
AAAAATAAGGTCGTGTTTTTTTGGGGTGTAATTGTAAATTCATTTTTATTTTTCCATTCTGGATGTTCTTTCCAATCAACATTAGATACTTGTCCAATATTAACAAATGTTTCGTCTCCTAAACAAATAGAATAGTCATGAACGAAATCAAGTTGATTTGTCAATTTTTCAAATTTAAATTCATAATGTATTGATGTACAGTTGTCGATTGTGGTTCCCAAAATAGATATTGGAGGTTCAATTTTAAATGTTAATTTATTGGACGTTTCTTGCAAATCAGTATTGAATGATGTTTTCCAGGAATAAGTAGCTTTTTCAATATGATCCATTTCCAACGTAATAACTGTGTCGTTACATAGGTATGTTGTGGGAATATTTTTAAATATATTAGAAACATTTACTATAATTTCTATAAAGGTAGTATCAGCTAAGACACAGTTTTTTGAATTGCTTGCTATTAATCGAACTTTGTATTTTCCTGCATCTTTGAATGAATGGATGGGCTCTTTTTCTATTGATGTTATTTTATCACCAAAATCCCAATGATAGGTATCGGCAGATTTACTTAGATTCAAAAACTTAACAGATCCACCAGAACAAATGTCGGAATCATCTACTAAAGCGACAGCAGAAATTTTATTCAATTCTATTCTAAAGGCTGCCAAATTACAATTTTCACTTTTATTTGTTTCTGACCATACGTTAGGTGTTGTTGTAAAACCCTGATCATTTCCGCCACACCCTCCACAAACAGCGTGGTAAATGCCTCCTTTTTTATCAAATCTACTTGTTCCACCGTCAACATGTGAGCCAAATTTGCCAACTCCACCAAAAAAACTACCGTATTTTAAATTTTCCCCGTCATTTGTAAGTACTGCTATGTAAAAATTATCCCCTTCTGTTTCTTTTTGTAGAGCATCCTCGGTTACAGGAAAGTTTAGTGTACTACTATTCAATGCGTGTTCTTCATATTGATTTACAGAGCTTCCCCAACCTGCTAGAAAAATATCATTACATTCTGATACCAAAAAAGCTGTTGGAGAAATTTCAACAAAACCGCTTTGCCCACCAATAGTAGTACTCCATAAAAATTGAGTAAGGTCTTGGTTAAACTTTGAAATAAATTGACCAGAATTAGGATTTCCATATTTTCCGCTTGAAATTCCAATTTTACCCTCTGTTTGACCAAGAACGTATGTGTTTTGTTGAGCATCAAGTTGGACAAAATAAACTTGATCATAGCTAGATGTTCCAATATAACGGAAAGTTTCAAAGTTATAGGTTTGATTATTTATAATTCCTACATATCCATCTCCAACACCACCTAAATAATTGTTTTTTATTTTCGATTTGATCGAATTAATATCTGTTGAGGTAGTGCCGCCTGCTATATATATTTTATCACTATTTAAACTGTATTGAATAGAATTTCCTGTTTCTTCTTCTGTACCTCCCAAGTAGCTAGAAAATAGTAGGTTGTCTAAATTTGGAGAAAGTTTTAATATAACGGCGTCATTATTTCCATTCAAGGTGTTTTGAAAAGCATTTTTTAGAGGGAAGTCGACTGAATTTGAAGTACTGATCACGAGAACTTCTTCATTAGAAGTTAAATTTATTTCTCCTCTAAAATTATCGCCATAATTATAGATTAAATCACCTTTACATAAACCATCATTGTTTGTACCCCCTACATAAGTTGATGCAATTAATTTATCTGCATCTTGATTAATACGTGTAATAAAAATGTCAGAACCAGTAAAGTAAAAATCCATTGTTTTAAATTCATTACCGCCGTTGTATGTTTGATCATAAGCATTAGTAGAAACAGGGAAATCAGATGAGCTAGTTGCTCCAAAAATAATTAATTCATTATTTTTGTTCACGATGATGCTATTAGGTGTTTCATTACCATTTCCGCCCAAATAAGTTGAATACAACAAATTCTTACCATCTTTGGAAAATTTTGAAATAGTCACATCAAAACCGGGTATAGTATTTACTACTATTCCATTGTTTTCAATTTTATAAACTTCTCCACTGTGATAATTTATATCAAATACTCCAATAGTAGTAGGGTAACCAATTCCAAAACAAATACCAGCTGAATAAAGATTTCCATCATTATCATTTGTTGCTGTAAAACCCCAGTTATCCGATGTAGAACCAGTAAAGGTAGAGAAGATCAATTCTGGGTCTATAATTAAAGGTAATTCATGATCATAACCTTCAGGAAAATAATAACTTATAATATCTTCTTTCAGTTTGAATTCTACTTTTACCTCTTTGATTGAACCATGTTTCAGTATATTCCATGCTTTCGGTTTTTTCTCAATAATTTCTCCAAAAATATTTTTATGATGTAGGTTTCCATAGGAATCTACGTAACTGTCGATCGCGCCTTCTGTTTTTTGTTTGATGTCATCTACATTAGCATTTGGGGAAACATAAAAACTATACTTAAATAGTTCATTATTTGTAGATAATTCTAGGTCAATTCCTTTGTAAATTGAGGAATATCTTACTAAATTGTTACCGAAAGACCTGTCTAATTTAACTCCTCTTTTAAAAAATGTTTTGTAATGATTTGAGGTTCTTCCTATAGATTTATAGTTTCTGAGGTTTGAGTTTATAAAACTTGTTTTTATAGTTTGTCCTTTCAATAAAGAATTGTGTGATGAATTGTTATTTACATTTCTTTTCTTCTTTATTTCGTGATTATGTTTTTGAGGCGATTCAAACAAACTATATGTAAAACCTGTATTATCGATAAAAAAATCACCCTGATTTAAATCAATATGATAATGAACGTTTTCAGGATAATTACCAACATTTTGATACATCCAAATTGATTCATTTTCTTGAGAATGTATGAAGTTTTGTTGTGTGAAAATCAACAATATAATTAGCTTTTGAATGTTGTAAAAACAAAATCTCATCTTATTATAAAAATAGTTATTTGAACCTAAATTGCTAATGATTAATAAAAAAATATTCTATGTAACATATGTGACGAATGAAATAGAATTAGGTTCCTATTTTTGAAGAAAAAAAGTTATGGAAACAAAAACAATTATTGATGTAAGGACTCCGGTAGAATTTATGGGAGGTCATGTAGCTGGAAGTATTAATATTCCTTTGAGTGATATCACAACTAAATTGGATGAAATAAAAAAAATGAATCAACCTATTATTTTATGTTGTGCTAGTGGTGGCAGAAGTGGACAAGCAACAATGTTTTTAAAACAGCATGGAATCAATTGCTCTAATGGGGGTAGCTGGTTAGATGTAAATACGTTATAAGATGATATCAAAAATTAAAAAATTATTGTTTGGTCCATCGGTTGATTACAAACAATTGATACAACAAGGTGCAGTTATCCTTGATGTTAGAACGAAGGGTGAATATAGTAGTGGGAATATTAATGGTTCTAAAAATGTGCCATTGGATACATTGTCTAGTTACATGAATAAATTAGATAAAACTAAACCTATAATTACTTGTTGTGCTTCTGGTATGCGAAGTGGATCCGCTAAAAACTTATTAAAATCAAAAGGGTTTACTCAAGTGTATAATGGCGGAAGTTGGATGAGTTTAAGAAATAAACTATAAGATGAAATTTTATTTAAAATTAACGATGCTGTTTCTTGTACTAGGAGCAGCATCTTGTATTTCAGGAAATGTAAATAATACATTTGCTCAGTTGGATGCGAAATCTTTTCAGAAAAAATGGGAGAAAGAACGTAATAATGGTGTTTTAATTGATGTTCGTTCACCAGCCGAATTTCAAGGAGGTCATATTGAATCTGCCAAAAATATAGATTATAACAATGCGAATTTTGAATCAGAACTAGGTAAAATCGATAAAAATAAAATTGTTTTTGTTTATTGCTTAAGCGGTGGTCGAAGTTCTGCTGCAGTTTCTTTTCTAGAAAACAAAGGTTTTAAGAATATTATTGAATTAGAAGGAGGAATGATGGCTTGGAGATCAGCTGGTTTACCAGAATCTACAAAAAGTATAATCCGAGAAAATAATGTTTTTTATGAATTTACTTCAAAAAATGAATTGGTATTAGTTGATTTTTACGCAGATTGGTGTGCTCCGTGTAAAAAAATGAAACCTATTTTAAATGAGTTGACATCTACTAATTTGGTTGCTGTCTATCCATTAAATGCTGATTTAGAACAAACACTGGTATCTATATATAAGATTAATAATCTACCTACTTTAGTAATCCTTAAAAAGGGGAAAGAGGTTTGGCGTGGCGAGGGGTTTCATTCAAAAGACCAATTGATAGAAATTGTTAATCGATTTAAATAAAAATAGTATTTTTGTCCACATCATCAATGCCCACGTGGTGAAATTGGTAGACATGCCATCTTGAGGGGGTGGTGCCACTAGGCGTGCTGGTTCGAATCCAGTCGTGGGCACAAATAAAAGGTTAATCATTTTTGGTTAACCTTTTTTATTGACAAAAACACCATTCTTTTAATTTTTCTGATGAACTACCATCTTCTGAATAAAGTTTATAGTCATGGTTTATACATATCCCTACATAAAGTATATTTTTTTTAAAGTCGATATCAATAATTGAATGATTGCAACAAGCATCATGCGCTTTATATATCCAACAAGAAAATCTATTGTTTTTTAATTCCGCAGGAGTACTTCCTGTTAAATCGTCCATAAACTTGAAATTTTCGTTACCAATGAGTTGAATTATTCTTTCTTTTAACTTTGGGTTTTTAAGCAAATCAAAGTCAAAAGCATATTGATTGTTATATCTCTTCAAATAATCTAAATTTTCTTTTTTTAAATTGATTTGCTTCGGCTTGATAAAAATGGCAATTCTTTTTTCATCTTCTGATTCGTTAGATTCAATTTCTTTTGAATGTGTATTATTTAGGCTTTCATTACAGGATGTGAAAAGAAAATTAAAAAATAAGAAAATTAAAATAAATTTATTCATATTGAATTCTAATTAATTACAAACATTTTTATAAACAAAAAAAGCTGTCTTTAGACTGCACCCAAAAGTTTAGACAAATTTAATTTAATTTTGATAATGATGAGCTCGATATTGTATCGGGCTCATTCCATTTAGTTTTAGTTTTATTCTTTCATAGTTTTTGTAGTTTATGTAATCTTTGATTTCTTTTTTCAATTGAGCAATTGAATCAT
>CANGZT010000096.1 GCA_947458955.1 Flavobacteriia bacterium
AGAATAACCTTTCCACTCTTCAGCAGTAAATATTGTCTCACAATCCGAGCAAGCATCTACATTTCCATTTCCTTCCTTTTCGAATGTAGAAATTAAGGTAGAAATTCGCTCCGCTTTATTTATTTTATTATCGTAGTAACAGTCAAATAATTGTGCAAATATCCACTGGGTCCATTTGTAATATTCAGGACTTGAAGTACGTACTTCTCTAGACCAATCAAATGAAAAACCGACATTATCTAATTGTTGACGGTATCGATCAATATTTTCTTCGGTAGTTATAACGGGATGTTGCCCTGTTTGGATTGCATATTGTTCGGCAGGTAAACCAAACGAATCGTAACCCATTGGGTGTAATACATTATGACCTGTTAATCTTTTATAACGAGCGTAAATATCTGAAGCGATATATCCTAGTGGGTGACCAACATGTAGACCTGCTCCAGAAGGATATGGGAACATATCTAACACATAATATTTCGGTTTTTCAGAGTTATCCTCTGCTTTGAACGTGTGGTTTTCAGCCCAAAATTGTTTCCATTTGGACTCGATTTCGCGAAAATTATATTCCATTTAACTAAATGATTGACTTGTATTGAATTCCAAAGATACATTAAAAAGTATGAGAGATAAGCAACTTTATTAAACCAAATGCGTCTTAATTTTGTTTTATATTTGTTCTCATAGTATTCATATAGGATATTATGTATTTAAATTTAAGTTATGAAATATTATACTTTATTTTTTTCTGTTTTCTTATTTATAGGTATCAAAAGTCAACAGATTGATTATTCAAACACTAGACCAGGTGAAGATGTAGAATATTGTACAACACATAAGAAATTACAAGTATTATTACAAGATCCTGAATTTAGAAAACAATTTGAGGAGGAGCAGACTCAATTTAGAAGAGAGGAAGCTAGATATAAGTTAAGTGGCAGAAAAAGAGGAACTATTTTAACAATCCCAGTAGTTTTTCACGTATTACATAGTGGGGGAGTTGAAAATATTTCTGACGAGCAAATACAAGATGCATTAGCCATTTTAAATAGGGATTTTAGGTTGCAAAACAATGATGCAAAAACGGTACATGCTGATTTTAATTCATTACCATCAGATGTTGAGATTGAATTTAAAATGGCGACCCTTGCTCCAGATGGAACCTGTTTTAGAGGAATAACGAGAACAATAACTTCAGACACAACGACAGATGGAGGTAAACAAGTGTCTTTGATTAGAGCAGGAAATGATGTTTTTAAAGGAGAATGGCCGGGTAACAGATATTTAAATTTCTTTATCTGTAAGTCAATTGGTGGAGCCGCAGGTTATACATATAGACCATGGGGTTCAAATATAAACATGACAAATGGAATATGGATATTACATACGTATGTTGGAAGTATCGGTACTTCAAATGCAATTAAGAGTAGAGCACTAACCCATGAAGTAGGGCACTGGTTAAATTTGATGCATACTTGGGGAGGAAATAATAATCCGGGGGTAATGTCTAGCTGTGATGATCCTAATCAAGATTATGTAGATGATACACCTTCAACTATAGGTGTAACTAGGTGTAATTTGAATGAAAGATCTTGTGGTGTTAGAGCAAATGTTGAAAATTATATGGATTATTCTTTTTGTAATAAAATGTTTACCCCTGATCAGGTAACAAGGATGCGTACTGCATTATTATCTACAATTGGAGGTAGAAATGTTATTTCATCTTCTTCAAATTTAAGTTTAGTTGGGGCGATTAATCCAACTTTATGTACAGTTGATTTTCTGTATGATAAAAATCCAATTTGTTCTGGATCGGAAGTGAGTTTTGAGGATGTGTCTTTTAATAATGTAACCACAAGAAAGTGGTTGTTTCCAGGAGGTATACCAGCAGAATCAGATCAACCTAATCCTAAAGTCGTCTATACAAAACCCGGTAAATATACAGTAAGTTTAAGTGTATCAGATGGTGTTAAAACGTTAACTAAAACCATTGAGGGAGCGGTAACAGTAGCCTCTCTGCCTTTAAAAATCCCGTTTTTAGAAACTTTTGATAAGGTATCTTCTTTTTCTAATTCTCAATATTGGAATGTCATCAATGAAGGAAATAATCAAGCTTTCAAAATTATAAATGGAGTAGGTTATGGAGATACCGTTTCATTGTATTTGAATAATTTTAAAGATAAATCTAAAAGTTTAGACGCAATTGTTTCTACACCAATGGATTTATCTGCAGTTAAAAATCAAGCAGATATTACGTTAAGTTTTAAATATGCATACCGAAAATTAAATGCTATAGATAACGAAACTTTAAGGATTTATTTTTCTAATGATTGCGGAAAAACCTGGAGTATTCGAAGAGTCATTTCAGGTACTAATTTAAGTGATTTAATTGCTCCAACTGATTGGAAACCGACTTCTAAAAGCGATTGGAAGATTGTGAATGTAACAAATATAATTTCTTCTTTTTGGACTTCAAATACAAGAATCAAATTTGAATTTGAGGGTAATGGTGGAAATAATTTATTTTTAGATGAAATTAATCTTTATCCTTCTGGACCTGTTGATACTTTAGTGAAGTCATCAACTGACAATATAGTTTACGATTACACGATTGATAATGTTGATTTTAATATACAATCTGATTTCAGTTGCTTAGGTACAAATGTGATCTTTAGAGATACATTGACTCCTAAACTAACCCAATGGAAATGGACATTTCAAGGCGGTTATCCAAGTACTTCAATTCAAGAAAAACCAGTTGTATTATATACAAAACCAGGAGTTTATAATGTTACATTACAAGCAGGTAATGGTGTTTCTTCAAAAACGATCACAAAAAATGGTTATATAGTAGTTGATGCTTCTAAGAAGGATTTTCCTATTTCCGAAAATTTTGACACGGTTAAAGCACTAAAAATTAATAATACTTGGTATGATTCTAAAAATGAAAATCAAGTAATATTAAGTGGTTTAAATACAGGAACGAATCAATTTATTACATTCAAGCCGAGTGAAAATAGATTTAATACACTAATATCTAAAAGGTTGAATTTTTCAAAATTGAATGATACCTTACCAGTATATCTTTCATTCGATGTGAATAAATCTATTTCTAAAAATGCTGATAAAGATACTTTACTTATCTTTTTGTCAGATGATTGTGGAGAAACTTGGAATAAGATTGCAAGTTTAAATTTAAATTCTGCTTTTATAAAAGATACGTTGAAATGGAATAACATTGAAATTGAGGATATTGAAAAGAGTTATTTAAAACAATTTTCCTTAATTAAATTTGCCTATAAAGGAATTAATGAATTGAATTTTGATAATTTATCAATAAGTAATGAGAAGCAAATTAAGAATACGGCGGGTGTTGCTAATTTGATTGAAAATAGATTCGTTGTGTATCCAAATCCAACAGATCAACAGTTGAATCTAACTTGGAGTACTGATTTTAAAGTAGCTCAAATTATACTTACTGATGTTTTAGGAAAGAAAGTAAAAACTTTAGAAGTAAGTTCGCAAATAAACTCAATTGATTTAGATGTTTCCAATTTAGCGAAAGGTACGTATTATATTAATTTAATAGATTCAGATTTTATTCAGGTTTCTAAACCTGTAATGGTTAGGTAGTAAATACATTTAATCTTTTTAGTTTGTTTATATTTGCAACAAAAAATCACGATTATGTCAGATAATTCTAGAATTTCAACATCAAAAGCCCCAAAACCAGTAGGCTTATATCCACACGCAAGAAGAGTAGGTAATTTATTATTTTTATCAGGAGTAGGTCCACGTACTGCTGGTTCAGATGCTACAGACTCACAGGTACCAGGACTGAAATTAGATAAAAACGGAAATTTTCTAGAATTTGATTTTGAAGCACAATGTAGAAGTGTTTTTGAAAATGTAAAGGTGATTTTAGAAGAATCAGGATCTAGTTGGGAAAATTTAGTTGATGTAACTGTTTTCTTGGTAAATATGAAACGTGATTTTCATACCTATAATCGTCTTTATGCTGAGTATTTCAAGGATAATTTACCATGTAGAACTACTTGTGAAATCAATTCATTGCCAACTCCAATCGCTATTGAGTTGAAGTGTATTGCAACAATAGATTAATCAAAAATATATGTTAGGATTTATTATTCGCTGTATTCTTACAGCAGCATCTTTGTTTTTGACTGTTTATTCTTTCGGAACAGGACATTGGGGATGGGGAATTGTAATGATTTTTGTTACAGCTTTGGTTGTATTGACATTTTTTAGAAATGTTTACATGATTATGGCATTGAATCAAATGCGAGTAGGTAATCAAGAAAAAGCGCATGAATACATTAAAAAAATCACACGACCTGATTTGTTACCTAAAAAGCAACATGCTTATATCTTGTATTTAAAAGCGATGATGGGTGTTCAGGAAATGGGGTTTGCAAAAAGCGAACAATTGATGCGTACTGCACTTCAAATGGGTTTAAGAACGAAGCAAGATAATGCGATGGCTCGCATGCATTTGGCTGGTTTAACAGCTCAAACCGGTAGAAGACAAGAGGCGCTTTCATTATTGAGTGAAGCGAAGAAATTAGATGAAAATGGGATTTTGAAAGATCAAATTTCCATGATGAGAGAGCAACTTACAGGTGCAATTCCATCCAAGAATCAGATGCGTATGGCGCAAATGCATAAAGGAAGGATTAAGTCTCCAAGAAAAAGATAAAAAATATAGAGGGTCTCAATTCTGAGACCCTCTTTTCTTTTATTATATGCCCATTAATGTTTTAAGGTCATCAATCTTTTCAATCTTTTTGGTCTTCTTAAAGTATAAGGTTTGGGTGCTTGTTTTATCTTTTGAACATTTACCTAATTCTTCACTAGATACTTGAGCTAGTATATCACCTTCCAAAACTGTAAAGAGAATAGCAGAAGGATCATTACAAAGCGTTAAATCAACTTCTTGTTTGAAAGCATAATCAATACAAACTTTGTCTCTCTTGCTTATATAGAAAAATCGATCAGGTGCAAATCCTTTGTTCCCTTTAGGAATAATAAAATTAACTTTTGCTAAGAATTTTTCTGGTTGATCGTAAAGTCTGTCGCAATTGTAAATTCCAAATTGGTTGATTTGTAATGTTCTTGAGA
>CANGZT010000097.1 GCA_947458955.1 Flavobacteriia bacterium
CTTCATATTGTTTGTTTACAAAAAAAATGGTGGCTGCAATCAATAAAAGCACAATCATCGGGTCACTAAAAATTCGCTTTAGTGCATCAATTATAGGATGTTGCTTTTTAAAATCTAATTTGTTTCTTCCATTCTCTCTATGAATAACATGCTCCGAAACTTCATACGGATTGTGCGAATGGGTTGAATTAGATTGCATCATAAACAAATGTAAGGATATAAAAGGGAAAGAAATATTTCTTATATACTAAAAATGAAAAATGAACTTAATACCATAGAATCAAATCATTTTCTAACAAAAAATTAATGATTACCTTGTCCTAAAATTTGAAAAAATGCCAGAATTTTCTAAAAACACCTTTTGGAACACTGAATTTAAACATTGGCTTCAATTTCTAAACTCTACTGAATCAGGATTAAATTCAGAACAAATTCAATTATTAGAAAGTAAAAAAACGACAAAACACATCATTCCGAGATGGAAAAAGGACGTAATGACCTTTATTTCACAGTTTAAAAGTCCGTTGATGTTGCTTTTAATTGGTGCTGTGATATTGTCTGCATTTTTAGGTGATACGACCGATGTTTTCATCATCTTGTTCATCGTTCTATCTACGGGCACATTGAGTTTTATACAAGAGCGAAACGCGGGTCGTGTGGTAGAAAAATTACAATCACTTATCTCTCTAAAATCGATTGTAATCAGAAACGGCATCAAACAAGAAATCTTATCTAAAAATATACTTTCGGGGGATGTACTCTCACTGAAAGCGGGCGACATTATTCCTGCCGATTGTCTCATCATCGAAGACAATGAATTACAAGTTAACGAAGCAACACTAACAGGAGAAACCTATCCCATCAAAAAATCAACAGGAATTTTAGCAGAAGATACTGAACTTGCAGAGAGAACCAATGCACTTTGGGAAGGTACCTACATTGTAAGCGGTAAAGGAAAAGCGCTTGTTATTAATACTGGAGACGATACAATATTGGGGAAAATAACTGAAAGCGCATCCAAAGAAATAGAAACTAGCTTTGAAAAAGGAATACGTGAATTTGGTTATTTCTTAATGAAAATAACGCTAGTACTTTCCGTTTTCATCTTTATTGTTAACCTCATTAATCACAAGGATTTATTTGAGTCAGCTTTGTTTGCTCTTGCACTGGCTGTTGGTATGGCACCAGAATTACTTCCCGCAATCACAACCATTGCAATGAGTGCAGGAGCAAGAAGAATGTTAGCAAAAAAAGTAATTGTTAAAAAACTATCCTCTATCCAAAATTTAGGAGAAATAAATTTACTTTGCACTGACAAAACGGGTACTATTACTGAAGGTGCTATATCTGTTTCCGCATTCGTTAATTCATATGGAAATGATAGTGCTACAGTAAAAAATTTCGCTATTTGGAATGCATCACTTCAATCTGGTTATGCTAATCCAATGGATGAAGCAATCAAGAAATCCTCCAATAATTCAGAAATAAAACTTCCTTTAAAATCAATTGAGATACCTTATGATTTCACAAGAAAACGATTATCTATTGGTATTAAACAAGATACGAATACCTTATTAATAAGTAAAGGAGCTTTTAGTGAAATACTATCTATTTGTTCTTTTTTTAGAAATGAAAATAACGAAAAATCTTCGATTGAACTAGCTAAGAGTGAAATCATTAAAAAATATGAATCTTTTGGAAATATCGGACTACGTGCCATAGGAATCTGTTCTCGTGAATTGAATGAAAATGAACGTCCGGTGGAAGAAAATATGACTTTCGAAGGTTTTGTACTCCTTCAAGACCCCGTTAAACCAGGGATAAATACAACCATTGAAGCACTTAAAAATCTTAAAATTGGTTTAAAAATTATCACTGGAGACAATCACGTAGTTGCGACTTCTATCGCAAAACAAATCGGTTTTGAAAACCCCATCGTTACCACCGGAGCAAGTTTATTTCAATTACCCGAAAATGAACTTATAAATACTGTGAAAAGCACGCATATTTTTGCCGAAGTTGAGCCTCATCAAAAGGAATTAATCATTGAAAATTTAAGAAAATCCTACACGGTCGCATATATGGGCGATGGAATCAATGATGTTTCAGCTCTAAATGCGGCTGATGTTGGAATTTCAGTTGATAATGCGGTGGATGTAGCTCGAGAAGCAGCTGATTTCGTATTAATGGAAAAAGAATTAGATGTAATATTAGATGGTATTCGAGAAGGAAGAAAAACATTCGCTAACACATTAAAATATATTTTCATAAATACAGGTTCTACTTTTGGTAATATGTTTAGCATGGCAACCGCATCCTTGTTATTACCTTTTTTACCAATGTTACCGAAACAAATTTTATTAACCAATTTCATTACAGACTTTCCCTACCTCTCTATTGCATCAGATAATGTAGATGAAGAACAACTAGAATCACCTGGTAAATGGGATTTAAAGTTTATCCGTAATTATATGATTATCTTTGGTATTCACAGTTCCGTTTTTGATATTTTAACCTTTTGTATACTTTATTTTTACTTTAAAGCAACAGCAATGATTTTCCAAACAGGTTGGTTTATAGAATCCATCTTAACAGAATTATTTATTTTATTTGTAGTTCGTACACATAAAAACTTCTTTAAAAGCAAACCAGGTACTATGTTGTTTTTATTAAGTTTACTAGGTCTTGGATTAACAATTTATTTACCTTACAGTGAATTTAACAAAGACTTGGGTTTAGTTGCACTTCCAATAAATCAACTAGCAACCATGATTAGTGTTGTCTTCGTTTACATTCTGACTGCTGATTGGTTGAAATGGTGGTATTTTAAGAAAAGAAACTAACCTAAGACATCAAAAAACTATATTTTAAATAAAATTTAACTTTAAGTAAGATTTAAAAACTATGGAAATTATATTTTGCTCATCAAACGAAAAGAAAAAAATTGAGATTCAACAAAAAGTTGGAAACATTTACACTATTAAAAATTTAAATGATTTGGGTTACACTGAAGATATTCCAGAAACAGCAGATACTTTTGCAGGAAATGCTCTTCTAAAAGCTGAGTTTGGTTTCAAAAAATATGGAAAACCTTGTTTTTCGGATGATTCTGGATTGGAAGTTGAAGCCTTAAATAATGAGCCTGGAGTTTATTCAGCACGATACGCAGGAGATCCAAGAAGCGACGAACGAAACATGGATAAACTTCTTCAAGTATTGGAAGGGGTAGAAAATAGAAATGCTTGTTTTAAAACAGTACTTGCATACATCGATAATTCAGGGAAAGAACATTATTTCGAAGGGAAAATCGAAGGGAAAATCACCAAAGAAAAACGAGGAGATGGAGGTTTTGGTTATGACCCAATTTTTATACCTAATGGTTTTAATAAAACCTTTGCAGAATTAAGTTTGGAAGAAAAGGGAAAAATCAGTCATCGTGCCTTGGCTGTTGAAAAATTTATCAAACACTTAAATCAAGAAAATTAAAGACATAAGTGTTTTTTTTGATTTAAACATTTCTGAAATTCCGTTGTTTATACTTTAAAATCAACGGTTATGGACAAAAAAGAAATTTCACCTTCAAAATCTACTATATTGGCTTGGTGGATGGATGATGTACTAGAAGAACAAAAATCAAAAAATGTCTATACTTTTTGTAAAAAACATAAAATAGAAGAATCTGAATTCTACAAGTTCTACAATTCTTTAAATCATCTTGAACATGGTGTTTGGGTTGCTTTTTATGAAAATACAATTGATTTACTTCATCAAAATGAATCTTTTAAAGAGTATGATGATCAACATAAATTAATTTCATTTTATTTTACATTTTTTGAGGTGCTCACACTAAATCGTTCTTACGTTCTAGAGGTGCTACCCACTGAGTTTACTGATTTTCAAAAGTTAAAACAGTTAGAAGGATTAAGAAAATCTTTCAAAATTTTCATATCAGCAAACATTGATTTAAAACAACCCTCTGGATTACTTGAACAACTAACAAAATACACAGGCAATATAACACAAGAAGGTTATTGGATACAGCTCCTATTCATATTACATTTTTGGGTGCATGACACTTCTGAAAATTTTGAGAAAACAGATATATTAATTGAGAAAATTGTCACAACTTCCGCAGATTTGATTCCAACTAAACCTTTAGAGAACTTACTTGATTTAGGTAAATTCTTATTCAAAGAAAAATTCAACTTATTCAAATAATCCGAAACTATGAAAAGCCTGAATAAAATTCCAACAGGAAAAATTGAACGCGCAGGACAGTTATTAAAAACAGGCTTGAAAGTGGGAACAAACTATGTTTCATACTATGGAGAAAAATTAGTTAATCCATCTTTAACAAAAGAAAAACTCCACGAAAACAATGCAGAAGATATCTATGATGGGTTAAAAAATATGAAAGGAAGCGCCCTGAAGGTTGCACAAATGTTAAGTATGGACAAAAACATTATGCCACAAGCATATGTCGAAAAATTTTCATTGGCTCAATTTTCAGTACCTCCTTTATCCGCTCCATTGGTTCGAAAAACTTTTTTCAATCAATTTGGAAAATACCCTGAACACATCTTCGATACATTTTCACAAGAAGCAATTCACGCAGCAAGTATAGGACAAGTTCACAAAGCAACAAAACAAGATAAAACCTTTGCCGTAAAAATTCAATATCCTGGTGTTGCTGATAGTATAAAATCAGACTTAGCGATGGTGAAACCCTTTGCAATGCGAATGTTTAACTTGAAAGGAAGTGACACAGAAAAATATTTTAAAGAAGTTGAAAACAAACTACTTGAGGAAACAAACTATAAACTAGAACTAACACAAAGCGAACGTTTTGCAAATGCTTGCAAACACATTCCAAACATGATTTTCCCTCATTATTTTGAAGAGTATTCTACTTCCAAAATCCTTACAATGGAATGGATGGAAGGAAAACACTTATCAGAATATACTAAAGAAGTAAATTCACAAGAACATCTCAATCAACTTGGTCAAGCATTGTGGGATTTTTATCAGTTTCAATTTCACCATATGCGCGAAGTGCATGCAGATCCTC
>CANGZT010000098.1 GCA_947458955.1 Flavobacteriia bacterium
ATGAACAGGATGTCCTTTGATATTTTCTTTAGCTAGGATTTCTACCAACGATTCTTCCTCCAAATCACCTACATACTTTGAATGATGTACCACCATATTGGAGGGTTTATTCACCACAAAACAGTATTCGTCTTGGTATTTTAATTCGATTTGCATGAGAAAACAAAGGTAAAGAATCGGTTTGATGTGTTTACTAAAAATAATTTGGCTAAAATGACTTAAACAGTAATTTATAAGTCATTCATCTAAACACTTGTTTTAATTTCGTGTAAAGAAAATCCATTTTTCTTTACACGTTTTATTTTCGTGTAAAGATTTTTCGATTTTCTTTATGCGTCAGCAAATACAAAGTACAAGAAAAGTGTTTTCAATATAGAAAAACAATAATTGCACTACAAAAAGTGCACTTTTTAATTAAAGTCGCACTTTTTGTAGTGCAAATCAGTATCTTTATCAATGATTAACTTAAACACAAGGTAAATTCATAACAATATGGAACAACTCTACCAAAAATTTGAAACTCTACTTCAATCGACAACAACCAATTTTAAACGTTATTTATACACAGAAATAGCGTGGAACAGTCGCATGGTTGGGATTATCGGTGGTAGAGGTGTTGGAAAAACGACCATGTTATTGCAATACATCAAGGAAAACTTAGATACTAAAAAAGCCTTGTATGTTTCAGCTGATGATATGTATTTTGTCGATCACACGTTATATGAACTCGCAAGTGATTTTTATAAATCAAATGGAGAATACTTATTTATTGATGAAATACATAAATACCCAGATTGGTCACGCGAATTAAAAAATAGTTACGATTCATTTCCTAGCTTGAAAATCATTTTTACTGGTTCTTCTATTTTGGATATCCTAAAAGGGTATGCAGACTTAAGTAGAAGAGCATTGATTTACCAACTACAAGGGCTTTCTTTTAGAGAGTACTTAAAAATGGTTCACGGATTTGATTTTGAGCCTTATTCGTTTGACCAAATCATTCAAAACAAAGTAAAAATCGAGGGGCTTGAACATCCTTTACCATATTTCAAAGAATATTTAAAACAAGGATATTATCCTTTTGGAACTGAAAATGAAATAAATATACGCCTAAGTCAAATTATCCTTCAAACTTTAGAAACAGACATACCACAGTTTGCAAATTTAAATGTAGGTACCAGTCGTAAATTAAAAAGATTACTTTCAATCATTGCTGAAAGTGTCCCTTTTAAACCAAACTTCTCAAAAATTGCAGAATTATTAGGAGTAAGCAGAAATTCATTAGATGATTATTTTTCTTACATGGAAAAAGCAGGATTAATCGGACAACTTAGAACTGAAACTGGTGGTATTAGAGGACTAGGAAAAGTGGAGAAAGTATATCTTGACAACACCAATATCATCTATAATTTAGTCGGAGATAAATCAAACCTTGGAAATATTCGAGAAACCTTTTTCTTTAATCAAATGCGTTTAAAAAACGAGATAATATCCGCTTCAAAAGCAGATTTTGTAATTAACGATTATACGTTTGAAATAGGAGGTAAAAATAAACAACAGGCACAAATCGAGAAAGATGGAAAATCATTTATTGTAAAAGACGATATCGAATTTGGTTATCAGAATGTGATTCCGCTATGGGCTTTTGGGTTTAATTATTAATTCATATCAACTAAAAATGACTCACAAAAACTTGCAAGCCATTTTTTAGGTTTATATATAAATTACAATTTATAAGTCTTTTAATCCCTGAGGCACCTAACAGAAATCCCACATCCCTTGCTGTCGTTGAATCTATAGGCAAGTTCAGAGTCATTGTATAAGTAGCGGTACCAAACGTCGAAATTATTGTTTTCAGTCGAACTCCACCAGTAACCATCTTCGCCAATGTAACTGCAATATCCATTGTTTAAACGAATTCCGCCAGGAAGACTAGCTAAACCACTTATATTATTCCCATCACCAGAATGATAAATAATTACGTTTGGTATAGTTCTATTATCTTTACAACGATGACATGCTATTTTACTTCTGTACTCATCACTCCAAAGATTACAAACCGGACAAGTTATCTCATTCTGCTCAACCCATTTATTCCAACCACTCTTCGCTTTCATTTTTGCTCCGGCAACATCTTTTCCACCTAAATAAGTAATCAAAATTTCCCAATCAGCATCTGAAGGCACGTGCCACCCTTGTGGGCAAAGCCCACTGGTATCAATCACTGCGTACCAATTGTATAATTTCCCATATTTTGCTCCATTTTTAGGATCATTATCATAATAGCACCATGCTGGTTGATGGTTTTTACTGGCTTTATTCCAAGCGTCTTTATCTTGTACTTCTGGTATCGCTACTCCATTTTTGAAGGTCGAGACATTCAAATTTTCCAACATCCACACTTGCGTACCGATAGTAACAGTTTTAATTAAACCTGAATTATCTTGTTTTACTACTAATTTCTTATTATATGCGTGTCTGTATTTTAACAATTCAGTGATTACAAGCAACAAACTGTCTTGTTTTATTTTTAATTGTTTGTTGAGGGTATTATTTTTAGTTTCAAGAGTACTCTTGTCATTACTTAGATTTTCTTTGTTACGTTCTAATTCTTTTATTTGGCTTTTTAAATTCGAAATTTCGGTATTTAATTTTTGCTTATCAGAACGTTCAGAAGCTACTATTTGATTCAGGCTATCCACTCTATTATTCAAAATTGAAATAAGTTCTTTTTTAGATTGCGCAAGCGTAATACTTGAAAAAAACAAGAATATGCTTAGAAGTCTAAAATTTTTCATAAGGTCAAAATAAATTGTGTAACAAAAATAGAAAAAAAATAAAAAGTGTTTAAATTCACTGCTTTCTATAACAAACACGAATGGTATATTGCAATGAAATTATCCTTTTTTCAAGAAAACAAATCAAATCTCCTCCCTCACAACGGACAGACCTGCTACATCTCAAATTTCATCAATGACACACATCCTTCTTTCCTCCAACAATTATTAGAAAATGCACATTGGAAACACGACGAGCTCACTCTATATGGTAAAAAAATTATCACCAAACGTAAAGTTACTTTTGAAGGAGATGATTTTATAGAATACACCTATTCTAAACAGAAGAAAATTGCTAATCCTTGGTCTCACGAAGTATTGGAAATAAAACAGTTGTTGGAAAAAAAGTTAAGCACGCAATTCAATGGTTGTTTAATGAACCTTTATGAATCTGGAGCAGTTGGTATGGCATGGCACTGCGACAATGAACCAGAATTGGATTCAGCAGGAATAATTGCTTCAATTAGTTTTGGTGCAACTCGAACTTTTCAACTAAAACACAAACAAACGGGTGAAAAAATTGATATTAAACTCGAAAATGGTTCCTTGTTATTGATGAATATGGAATCCCAACAGTATTGGTTGCATCAACTCAAAAAAGAGATTAAAGTGAAAGAACTAAGAATTAATTTAACCTTTCGTCAATTCAAAAATGATTTTTCGATTATTAAATGTTGATATCTAAATATTAATCTTTAATAAAAATGAATTTTGCTTTTGAATAAAATATTATTTTTGTCCTCATTAAAACAAAGGATATGCTTGATAATTTCTCTTTCGAAGACTTTAAAAGACAATTAAAAGAAAATGATAAATTACGTTTCACCACCTATGCTTTAGGTGCTTTAATCGTACTTTCTTTAGGTTATTTCACTTATAGACAATTCATTTGGGGGCCTAGCAATGAAAAATCAAAAGATGCTTATTGGTCTGGTTTAAACTATGCAGCAAAAGACTCAACTGATAAAGCAATTTCTATTCTAGAGCCTGCTGTAAGAAATTATGATGGTAAACAAGGAGGGGAAATAGCGCAATTTATTTTAGCTCGTCAATATATGGCAAAAGGTAATTTCACTAAAGCGTTAGATGAATTAGAAGGTTTCGATGTAGAAGACACCTATTTATCGATCTATAAAATTGGCTTACAAGGTGACTGTAAATCTGAATTAAAAAAATACAATGAAGCGCTTGAGTTATATATTGAAGCTGCAGAGCTTAATGAAAATGAAAAAACTTCACCAGAATATTTATTCAAAGCTGGTTTGGTAGCAGAAAAACTAAATGATTTTGAACGTGCTTCTGAACTTTATACAAGAATTAAAAGTAATTATTTGACTTTCTCTAACTCGAAAGCAATTGATAAATATATTGCAAGAACAAAAAATAAAACTGTAAAATAGTGGCTACTGCATTAAAAAATCTATCAGACTACAATAAAGAAAATATTCCAAACGGTGCCGATTTTAAAGTCGGCATTGTCGTTTCTGAGTGGAATGATACAATCACAAACAATTTATTCGAAGGTGCTAAACAAGCATTGCTAGATAATGGGGTACCTGAGTCGAATATTTTAGTTCGACATGTACCTGGCGCGTTTGAATTACCATTAGCATCTCAATTTATGTTAGATAATACAGACGTAGATGGGGTTATTGCTATAGGTGTAGTGATTCAAGGAGAAACAAGACATTTTGATTTTGTTTGTCAAGGGGCAACCCAAGGATTAATGAATGTAATGTTAGAATACAATTCTCCGGTATCATTTTGTTTGTTAACGGATAATAACATCCAACAATCGATTGATCGTTCTGGAGGTATTCACGGAAATAAAGGAATTGAATGCGCAATTGCTTGTTTAAAGATGATTGCTATGAAAAAATCATTTGAGTAAATTATCATGACGTTAATTAAATCTATATCAGGAATTAGAGGTACAATTGGTGGAAAAGTAGACCAAGGATTAACCCCAATAGACACTGTCAAATTTGCTGCAGCCTATGGCACTTGGTTGAAATCAACTAATCCTAATCAAAAAATAAAGGTTGTTATTGGAAGAGACGCAAGACTTTCTGGATTGATGATCTCAAACTTGGTAGAAAACACTTTAGTAGGATTAGGTATTGATGTGGTCAATTTAGGTTTATCAACTACTCCAACCGTTGAGGTTGCAGTACCGATGGAAAATGCGCAAGGAGGAATAATTCTTAC
>CANGZT010000099.1 GCA_947458955.1 Flavobacteriia bacterium
ACCATTTATTAAACTTAATTCAGTGCGGATAGAGGGACTCGAACCCACACGCCTCGCGGCACCAGATCCTAAGTCTGGCATGTCTACCAATTTCACCATATCCGCTTACATTCGACAATAAAACTCGCTCGTTTTACGGGTGCAAATATACATAAGTTTTTTTTAAAACAAAATGTTTTTAAAAAATCTTAAATGCTTATTTCTAATTAGTATTTAATTTTTTTTGTTTGATATGTATTAAAATTCTTATTTTTGAAAAATTTAGTTTAACTGTTTGCGGTTGTGGCAACCATTTAAAACTTTAACGTCTTGACCATAGTTATTAAGTGTAATTTACATTTTATGTATAAATTATTTCAATTATTTAGTAATTCTTTTTATAAGAATTTTATTTTTTTTATATTATTTGTCAATTTTTTCAATTCTTACGCTCAAAATTATCATGACATTTCTCTACAGGAAATTGATCAAAATGGACCTACAGGCTGTCCTCCACCACAAGTTAGGTCAGACCTAGTTATACATCCTAATTCAGGAGTATTTGGAGAGGGTATTGGTTGGAGTTGTAATTTATATTTGAATTCTGAAGCTGGACCAGCAAATTTAATTTATGATTTGACTTGGCTAATTGCAAGTAATACTACATATTTTGGAAGTAACTATACTTATAATTTTGATGATGTAGATATTTGGATTTATGAATATACAGGTTCTCAATTTCCTAGCACTAATAGACCTGCAGTAGAAACATGGGTAAGCCCTGCGACTACACCATCAGGTGTATCAAATGTTGTAAAAGTTTTAAGTAATGGTAAATTAGTATTACAGAGCCAGTCTTATGATTGTATTGGTTTTCCTTCAGGCTCTTCATTAGATATCCCTTATAATTACTCGGGTATAAATAGTTTAGTGATTTATATTCAAAAAAAGACAAAACAAATACCTAGCAACCCTTCAGGTTATATTTCATATAGACAAAATAAAGTTGATGGAAACAGAAGATTTTTAGCAAATTGGGAAGGTACTGTTTCTTCACCTCTTCCAATAGCCTCTTTAGTTACTTCTACTAGCACAACTTCAAGATTTGCTCGAGTTGTTTTTAATAGAATATATTCAGGTCAAAATGTTAAAAAATTCACATGTAATTCTGATAATGGTCAAGACTTAATTTCATGTATGAATAGTTGTTTAACTAAAATTTCATACCCTTCACCTCAATGTAATACCGGTACAGTTATTCCAACTAAAAATGATGGGTCTACAGGAAACTATTCGTGTAAAGTATCATCAACTGGATTGTTGTCTGATTTGGTTTTTTCAAATACTTCTTCCGGAGAAATTGATTTAGCAAAGAGTACCCCGGGGACTTATACCGTTCAGTTTACAGTTGATTCAGATCCTACTTGTAAACCAACAACTACTATTACTATTAATCCAAATGGAAATGCAAACACCAATGTTACAGGCTTAACACCGATATGTGCAGGTCAAAACGCTGTATTTACAATCACAGGAACTAAAGATGAGAAAATCACTTATGCTGGTGTTTCTGGTGCTCCAATAAGTCTTGTTATATTAGATGCAACAGGTAATGCAACGGTTACGGTTGCAAATGCTCAAACAGATCAAACCATAACTTTAGTTACAGCAACTAGTGGTTCTTGCCCAACAAACCTAAACAATAAAACTTTTAAAATTACTGTTAATCCTGTTGGTGATGCAAACACAAATGTTTCTGGAAATGGACCTATATGTACAGGTGAAAATGCAATCTTTACTATTTCTGGAAAACCAGGAGATCAAATTGATTACAGCGGAGTAACTGGAACACCAGCAAGTCCAGTAACTCTTGACCCAACAGGCAAAGCTCTTGTTACGGTTATTAATCCGTCAGTTGATCAAACAATCACATTAAATTCTGCAACAAATGGAGTTTGTCCAACTACTTTAGTCAGTAAAACTGCTACAGTTATTGTAAATACTAAACCAAATAAACCTTTGTTTAACAATCACATACAGCCTACATGTACTGCTAATGGTACTGCTGATGTAACAAATTATTTATCTACTCCAGCTACTTATATTTTCAAGCCTTCTTCAGGAATCAGTATAGCTGCATCTGGTAAAATTTCTGCTGCTTCAGGTAAATATAAATTTGTTGTTGCAAATGATGGATGTACTTCAGACTCTTCAGATTTATTGACGATGAATGATGTGCCTAATAAACCTGTCATCGAAGGTCCTTCACAAGTTTGTATCGGTTCCATAATCACGCTTAAAGCTTGGAAAGATAATTCTAAAATTGTTAATGCAACTCCAAACGCATCAAATCCATGGGTAAGTGAAAATGGGAACGTAACGCTAACTTCAGGTTCAGATATTAATATCAAAGGAATAACTGCAGGAATCTCTAAAATCACTTTTACAGATGTCAATAACTGTATTGCAGAACAAACAATAACAGTAAATAGTTTACCTTTAACTCCTAGCTTATCACATATAGCGGCAAATCCTCTCATTTTTTCAGGAAACTTAGCTGATACCGTTTGTAAAGGAAATAACGTTGATTTTAACCTTTCTGGTACAGCCGGAAACACGGTTTATTTCAAAGGTAAAAGCACACCTAATTCAGTTGTCATTGATCCATCTGGTTTAAATAAATTAACAATCAGTCAATTACTTAAAGATACAGTTGTTGTTTTAGATTCTATTTCAAACGGAAGTTGTTCGATGTCTCTTTCAAGTCAATTAAACTTTGTGGTATCAGATACTGCATTAACCGTAAAAGCTAATAGTACGACTTCTTGTTTAAGTTCAACCGGAACTATAGATGTTACCACAAGTACAAAAGGTCGTATTTCATGGTCTAATTCAGATTTAACTATTACAGGTACGCATACAGTTCTTTCAGCTACTACCTATCAAATTCCTAATCTGAAAGCTGGTACATATAAAATCACATTTTTTAATGGTGGTTGTGAATTAACTAGAACTGTTACAATTTCTGATCCGGATAAACCAAAAACACCATCTAAAATTGAATCGTCAGGGCCTACAACTTTTTGTGAAGGTGGATCAATCACATTGACAGCATCAACAATTCCAGGTAGTGCAACAATTAATTGGACCAAAGATGGTGCTGCTTTCGGTAATCCAAATGACAATCCAATTACAGTAACTGCTAGTGGTACTTATGCTGTAACTGTTACTATTTCAGGTTGTACTTCTGATGCAAATGATACTACAGTAACTGTTAATCCTCTACCTGGAATACCAATAATTGATAATGTAGATTTAAATCAAAAATTTTGTAAATCAGAGAATGCAAAAGTCTCAAATCTTAAACCTACTTCGGGGATAGTTTGGTTTGATGTTAATGGGGTGAAATTATCTTCTACTGACAACTTAGTTACTACTGATTATTATGCTTCTTTAGAAAGTGATAAAGGGTGTTTTACTAAAAAATCTGACAGAATTAAAGTTGGCGTTGAAATTAAAAATAATCCTGCAGACCCTGCTATTACAACTCCTCAAACATTTTGTAAAGTAGATAATAAAACGGTTGCTGATCTGGTACCTAAAAGTTCTGGAACGATCGAAATAAAATGGTATTTAGGTTCAACAGGTCAGCTTACAACAGATAAATTACAAAAAGGTACTTATACTGTTGAATCTGTTGAGTCAGGTTGTACAAGTTTGAATAAAAAAACAGTAGTGGTAGATGTAATTGATGTTCCTATTCCAAATCTATCTACTGATAAATTATGTGCAAATAATCAAGCAAGTTTGACTTTAGCAGATGTTTATAAAGGTGTTTCAAATTATTATTTTTACGATATTTTGACTTCAAATATCCTTTCTGGAACAAAAACGATAGCAAATGGAGAACAGTACGTTGTAAAACAGTCTTTGAATGGTTGTTTGTCTGATGGACTAACTATTACAATAGCTATTTCGAATGGACCTACTTTATCAAGTAATCCATATATATTAACACCAAGTTTATGTGAAGTAGATAAACCTACTTTTGATGATGTAGAGGCTAAATATTCTACTTTGCCTACTTCGAGTGGAACATTATTTTGGTATGAATCAGCAACATCTACTCTAAGTAATTCGATTGCCAAAAACATACAGGTAGCTACAGGTTCGTATTGGCTAGCAGTGAAAGATGCAAGTGGGTGTTATAGTAAAAAACAAGAAGTAAAATTAACAGTTGACCCAGGAATAAAACCAACATTAAAACCAATTGAATTTTGCTCTACAAGTGAATACAAAGTTGTTGATTTAAATGTTGCAAATATTTCGAATCCTGCGGGAATTATAACTTGGTACTACGCAAACGGAGGAACAAATGTAGCCGATAACTCAATTTCTGTTAGTAAAGACCCATCTGTTCAATATTGGGCGAGTTATAAAAAATCAGTAGGTGAGTGTGAAGGGGAAATGGTGAAATTAGATTTGATTTGGATTAAGTTCAATCAAAATTTAATATTAGATGAGACAAATCAAAAGTTTTGTAAGACAGCTTCTAAAACAATCTCAGATCTGAATTTATCACCATATTCTTCAGCACAAGTAGCTTGGTTTGATGATGAAACATCTATTGATGTGCTTCCAAATACTACTCCTGTATATGATAAAGTGTATTACGCCGCTGAATATAAAATTACAAGTGACAGTAAGTATTGTATAAACTCTAATCGTGCTCCTATTGATGTTAATTTTTATTCTACTAAAATATATCCTACGGTTAAAGAGGGGGTATGTACTAAACAAAATGGTTCTATAGAATTTGTAAATCCACCAGCTGATTACACATTTAATTGGTATGAATTATCTGATGAAACAAAACTTGACTTCACAGGTGCTAAATATACTAAACCTTTAGAAAAGCAATCTTTCAAAATTGTAATGAATGATGCTAAAGGGTGTAAAGATTCAGTGACTGTTTCTATGCCTCAATGTACAGACTCTCCAAT
>CANGZT010000100.1 GCA_947458955.1 Flavobacteriia bacterium
AATAACTGGCCAAGAGCGATTCAAATCGCTTGGCAGTTGCACGATGAATTGGGTCAATTAATTGAAGCGAAAGATTATATCATTCAGCCAGATGGATTTGATATTCCCTACGACGCGGAAAAGGTGCACGGAATTTCGACTGCACTTGCTTGGGAAAAAGGTAAGCCATTACACGATGTGATGGAGGAATTTCAAGAAGTGTTAAAAAGATCGAAATTTGTAGTAGGTCAAAATATAGGGTTCGATAAAAATATTGTTGGATGTGAATTTGTGCGTTTAGGATTAGATAATTTTTGGCAAGCTCACCCTGTTTTAGATACATGTACCGAGGTTACTGCCAATATGTGTAGATTGCCAGGTGGGCGTGGAGGTAAGTTTAAATTACCTACCTTATCAGAACTTCATAGTGAATTGTTTGGAGAACCTTTTGCGGAAGCACATAACGCAACTGCCGATGTGGAGGCTACAACTCGATGTTTTTTTGAATTAATTCGTAGAGAGGTTTTTACTCCTGATGAGTTGAAGCAAGAGATTAGCTATTTTAAGCGTTTTCAAGAAGCAAATCCGGGTACGATTTCTCCTATTGGTTTAGTACACGTCAACCTAAAAGAGGAAAGTGCTAAACTGAAACAAAAATTCTCGGTAGGTTCAGGTGAGTCGGTTGAAAAAGATATCTCCCATTTACATGATTTGCCATTTGTTCATTTACATACTCATTCCCAGTTTTCGATTTTACAATCAACAATATCTATTCCTGCTTTAGTAGAAAAAACAGCGAAGTTAAACTTACCTGCAGTTGCTTTAACGGATATTGGAAATATGATGGCGGCTTTTCATTTTGAAAAAGCAGTGAGTGGGTACAATAAAAAACTAAAAGAAGAGCGTAAAATTGCAGAAGAGAATAACGAGCCATTTTCAAAGAATGAGATTGTACCTATCATAGGGTGTACATTTAACATTTGTGAAAATCATCTAGATAAAACGAGAAAAGATAACGGTTATCAAGTTGTTTTTTTAGCAAAAAATAAGAAAGGGTATCAAAATTTAATAAAACTATCTTCTATCGCTTTTACTGAAGGAATGTATTATGTCCCGCGTATTGACAAAGCGCTTGTGGAACAATACAAAGAAGATATCATTGTGCTATCAGGAAATTTATATGGTGAGATACCTTATTTATTACTGAATGTCGGTGAAAAACAAGCGGAGGACGCGCTTTTGTGGTGGAAAGAACGCTTTGGATCAGATTTCTATTTGGAGGTAATGCGTCACGGTCAAGAAAATGAAGATCGTGCTAACGAAGCTTTAATTCGTCTTGCAAGAGTGCATCAAGTTCAATTAGTAGCAACGAATAATGTTTTTTACCTTGAAAAAACAGATGCCTCTGCTCATGATGTGCTTTTATGTGTGAAAGACAATGAATTAGTTTCAACACCTAAAGGAAGAGGGAGAGGATTCCGTTATGGTTTAGACAATGACGAGTATTATTATAAGTCACCAGAAGAAATGAAGCAATTATTTGCTGATTTACCTGAAGCGATTGAAAGTATAGTTGAAATTATTGGAAAAATTGAACCTTTTGGATTGGCAAGAGATGTACTATTACCTGCTTTTGATATTCCTGAAGAATTTCAAGATCCTTTAGACCTTGAAGATGGTGGAAAAAGAGGGGAGAATAATTATTTAAGGCATTTAACTTATGTGGGTGCTGAAAAACGTTATGATGAAATAACGGACGAAATTCGGGACCGACTTGATTTTGAGTTAGCAACCATCGAACGTACTGGTTATCCGGGTTATTTCTTGATTGTACAAGATTTTTGTCAGGCCGCTAGAGATATGGGGGTTTCGGTAGGTCCTGGAAGGGGATCTGCTGCTGGATCAGCGGTTGCGTATTGTATCGGAATTACAAATGTTGACCCTATCAAATACGATTTGCTATTTGAGCGTTTCTTAAATCCAGATCGTGTATCGATGCCTGATATTGATATCGATTTTGACGATGAGGGACGTGGAAAAGTAATCGAATGGGTGATCGATAAATATGGTTCCAATCAAGTTGCTCAAATTATCACCTACGGTACAATGGCTGCTAAATCTTCCATTCGTGATACTGCTAGAGTATTGGATTTGCCTTTATTTGAAGCTGACAAACTAGCGAAATTAGTTCCAGATATCTCATTGAAAAAATTATTTTCGATGGATGATGCAGACTTAGCCAATAAGTTGAAAAACAAAACAGAAGATATTCAAGCAGCGAATGAATTAAAGCGGATTTCTACAGGAAACGATAAGGCAGCAGAAGTAATTCAGCAAGCGAAAATGTTGGAAGGGTCAGTAAGAAATACAGGTATTCATGCATGTGGGGTCATCATTACACCTTCTGATATTACACAATTTGTTCCAGTAGCTACAGCGAAAGATTCAGATATGTGGTGTACACAGTTTGATAACTCGGTAGCAGAGTCTGCTGGACTATTAAAAATGGACTTCCTTGGTTTGAAGACACTTACTTTGATCAAGTATGCTGTTAAAAACGTAAAAGAACGACATGGAATTGAATTAGATCCGGATCATTTCCCAATAGATGATGTAAAAACATACGAATTATTCCAGCGAGGTGAAACGGTAGGGATTTTCCAATACGAATCTCCCGGAATGCAAAAATACATGCGTGAGTTGAAACCAACCGTTTTTGCGGATTTGATTGCGATGAATGCTCTGTATCGTCCGGGACCTTTGGAATACATTCCATCGTTTATTCGTCGTAAACACGGTGAAGAGCCTATCGTTTATGACGTTGACGATTGTGAAGAATACTTAAAAGAAACTTACGGAATTACCGTATATCAAGAGCAGGTAATGTTGCTTTCCCAAAAGTTAGCAGGATTTACTAAAGGTGAGGCGGATACCCTACGTAAGGCGATGGGTAAAAAGCAGAAAGATGTTCTTGATAAAATGAAACCGGCTTTCATAGAGAGAGGTCAAGAAAAAGGACATGATCCAGTTAAATTAGAGAAGATTTGGAAAGATTGGGAAGCTTTCGCTTCGTATGCATTTAATAAATCTCACTCTACCTGTTATGCTTGGATTGCCTATCAAACAGCTTATTTAAAAGCGAATTACCCAGCTGAGTACATGGCGTCTGTATTATCAAATAACATGAACGATATCAAGCAGGTAACGTTTTTTATGGAGGAATGTAAACGCATGGGAGTTCCTGTTCTTGGTCCAGATGTTAATGAGTCTGATTATTTGTTTACTGTAAATAAAGAAGGTGCTATTCGTTTTGGTTTAGGAGCAATCAAAGGAATGGGAAGTGGTCCTGTTGATGCTATAATTAGCGAACGTTCACAAAATGGCAATTATATATCAATCTTTGATATGGCCAAGCGTGTTAATTTACGTATGTGTACCAAAAAAGCATTCGAAAGTTTGGCGTATGCTGGTGGTTTTGATTCGTTTAAAAATGTACATAGAGCCCAATATTTCAAGGAAGAAGGGAATGGTCGTTCATTCATAGAGAGTGCAATTCGTTTTGGAAATAATTACCAAGAAAATGAAAATTCTTCTCAAGCATCTTTGTTTGGTGAGGCAAGTGGTACAGTGATACCAGAGCCTGAAATTCCGAAAGCAGAGGAATGGCCGACAATGTATAAGTTGAGCAAGGAAAGAGAGGTCGTAGGGATTTTTATTTCAGGTCATCCATTAGATGATTACCGAATGGATATTGAAGCGTTTTGTAATGGAAACATCGGTATGCTAACAAATCCTGGGGAACATTTAAATAAAGAAGTAACGATAGCAGCGGTAGTTGGAGAATGTGAGCATCGAATGACTAAAAATAACGAACCTTTTGGTACGATGATTGTCGAAGATTATACAGATTCGCATAAGTTGTTTTTCTTCAAAGAAAATTATTTGAAGTTTAAGCCTTATTTTATGTCTGATAATTTTATCAGTATAAAAGGAAAGTTTGAAATTCCTCGCCACCGAAAAGACCCAGAGTTTGTAGTACAAAGCATTGAGTTTTTATCAGATTTGAGAGATAAAAAAGCCAATTTTATTAATGTTAAAATTTCAACCAAAAAATTGGATCAAATCATGATTATGGATTTGAATAAATTATTTTTAGAAAATGAAGGAAAATGCAATGTTCGTTTCGTGATTTTTGATCCCTTAGAAGACCTGTCAGTGACCATGCCTTCCAAAAATATGCGTATTGATCCAAGTAATGAATTGATCAAGAGTCTGAAAGAGTTTGATTTGGAATTTGAATTAACAGATAAGTAATGAGTACTAGAACAAAATTAACTGATTTACTCGGGATTCAATATCCCATCATAATGGCTCCGATGTTTTTGGTGTCGAATACAAAGATGATTATTGAAGGATTAAAAGCCGGTGTTACTGGTTCAATTCCTGCATTGAATTTTCGTTCAGTGGATGAGTTACGAGAAGCAATCCGTTTGATAAAACAATATTCAGACAAACCATTTGGTATTAATTTGATTGTGAATAAATCTAACTTTTTGTTAGAAGAGCAATTACGTGTTTGTTGTGAGGAAAAGATAGGTTTTATTA
>CANGZT010000101.1 GCA_947458955.1 Flavobacteriia bacterium
GTTTGAAAGCAGAGTTCTGTAAATAAGATTTTAGCGTTTGCATTTCGGTCGATGTGGTAATGTGCATCGTTGAAGTTTTCCATAAATTCACTGATATTGTTTCCGGTGATAAATCGCGCGAAATTTTTCAAGAAATCATCCTCTTCTTTAGAGGTTTTGGTCAATAGATTTTGGGTGTAATTTTTGAGCATACTTTGACGAAACATATGCAAACAATATTTCAAAAAGATCTTCTGTTTTTCTTTTCCGAAAGTGGCAATTTCATCGGACCATTCCATCATTTCGAGTACGTTTTTTTTGTAACAAACACGCATCAATTTGATGAATAAATCACGGTTGATATTTTTTTCTTCTTGGTCACCTAAGAGATTTCTTGCCTCTATAAAATTCCCTTCCGCTTGTGCTGAAATACTTACGGCATCACCCGAAGAGATGTCAAAAATTTTATGTAAATAATTGCTTAAATCATCTACTAAAATAGTAGGTATTTTTACAATTTGGGTTCTTGATAAGATAGTTTGAAGCATTGCTTCATGACTCTCTGAAAGCAAAATGAATAGGGTATTTTGAGGTGGCTCCTCGAGGATTTTTAACAACTTGTTTGCACAGGTTACATTCATCTCTTCCGCCATCCAAATGATCATCACTTTATATCCACCTTCGAAAGATTTAAGGCTTAATTTTTTGATAATATCATTACTTTCCTCTGTTCCAATGATTGGTTTTCGACCTTTGTCATCGATAAAATTTGTCCACTCATTTAGGTTAAAATAGGGACTGGATTTTATTTTATCACGCCATTCTTTTAAAAAAAAATCACTGCGCTTTTCGATCGCTTGAACAACCGGAAAAGAGAAATGAACGTCGGGGTGTTGTAGGTCTAAAATTTTGCGACAAGACGGACATTCTCCACAACTGTCTATGTTATTTCGATTGGTACAAAAAAGGTATTGAACAAATCCCAATGCTAGAGGTAATCCACCAAAACCTGCGTTTCCTAAAAAGAGTTGTGCATGACTTATTTTATCCTCTTGCACCTCTTTGATAAAGTGTTTTTTTAGTTCTTCTTGACCAATTATATCTCTAAATAACATAGAATAAAATTACAAAAAATTTGGGCTGAAATTGCAATTAAAAATGGGTAAAATTCAATTATTTCTAATCGCAAAAATTAATTCAAATTTGCGTTTGATATTATATAATATTTATGCTGATTTTAATATAAAAATGGAACTTTTAAATCTATCTGAAATGTAAAAAACGAAATATTATTCGCAAAATTTAATTTAAAATAGAGAATATATACAAAATCAAAGGTTTTTGATTTTTATCCAAAAAAGGGGTAAAATGAAGGGCTTTTTTTCAAAATCAAACATTTTTGTTTTTGTCTAAAAATTGAAATAAATTTAAAAAATTTTGTTCAATTTTTAATTTTTACGTTTGCCAGGTAAGAAAGGTTACGTTTTGAAAAAATGAGGTAGTTTTTTAGAAGAATGTCAAACTAATTTCGGTTGACTTTTGTTGTATTAATTATACCATTTCGTGTAACCTAAAGTCGCTTTTAAAAGTAAACAGAAAGTATGTTTAAAAAGTATCAATACCATATCGTTTTGCACTTGATAATTTTTATGTGGGGCTTCACAGGCATCCTCGGAAAATTAATTCAGTTGCCTCCATTAAGCATCGTTTGGTATCGTATTTTGATTGCGTTTTTTTCTCTGTTGGCAGGTTTGTATTTTTTAAAAATGCCGATGAAAATATTGGATAAAAAATCCTTCTTTCAGACTTTGGGGGTAGGGTTGATTGTTACGCTTCATTGGTTGACTTTTTACAAATCCATTTCGCTCTCGACAGCCTCATTGGGAATTTTATGTTTGTCTACAACGACCCTCCACGTGACCTGGTTGGAACCGCTTTTGACAGGAAAAAAATTCTCTTTTGTAGAGTTTATTATGGGTCTATTAGTGGTGATCGGAATCTACATTGTATCGGATAATTTTTCACAGAAAGAATTCCTAGCATTAACATATGGATTAGGCTCCGCATTGTGTGCAGCCTTGTTTTCTATTTTCAATGCACAGATTGCTAAAAAGGTTCCTTCTTCGGCTATGTCTTTACACGAAATGGGAATAGGATTAGTGGCGTTATCGGTGGTACTTTTGTTTCAAGGAAAGTTTACAAGTTCCTTTTTTTCAATGACCATTTCTGATTTTTTATGGCTCTTATTTTTGGGAATTTTATGTACCTCGGTTGCCTTTTTAGTAACCATTGAAGTACTCAAAAAATTGGGTGCTTTTACCGTTTCATTAAGCATCAATTTGGAACCCGTTTACACCATTTTATTAGCCGTTTTTATCCTCCAAGAACACACTCTACTTTCTTCCCGTTTTTACATGGGTGCATGGGTGATTATTTTGGTGTTGTTGTTGAATGCTGTGGTGAAGAATAGGATGGGGAGGAGAGATTAACATAAACTCGTCCAAAACCTCTTTTAAAGTCTATATTTTGAATATTATTAGCCATTAATTAAATTAACAAAACTTTCAGGGGTTAATACTCCAATTTCGCTTCGTTTATAATCCTTTATGTTTCTAGTTATAATTGCTTCAATTTCTCCAAAATTTACAGCTGAAAAATTTTGTAAAGCATCTTCAAAATCTTTGAAATCAGAATTCAACGCTTTTTCGATTGTTGATTTGTCCATTTTTAACACATTTAAAATTGTTAAAAGCAGCTTTAACTTTTCTATAACCTTTTCATGTTTTGCATTTCTTCGTAGCAAATAATAAATATTGTTAATAATAACAGGGGTTACATATCCTTCGATTATTTTATTCTCACAAAGATTTAAAATAATAGTAGAATTTTCTGAAAAAGGTTTTCTATCAAAAAAGAAGTCAAGAATAACATCTGTATCAACAAGTATTTTTTTCATACGTTATACTTTTCAGATAATGCTTTTGACAATTCATTTTTATAATCAAAATCAATTGGAGCTTTAAAACTTCCTCTTAAAGATTTTGTGATTGGTGAAATTTCCTCTATTAGTTTTTGTTCCGTAGTAATTGCCTTTAAATAATTTTCAATAATTTCAGACAAACTATGTCCTTTTTCTTTAGCATATGATTTTGCTTTCTCAATAACAGATTGTTCTATAGTTAATGTCAATTTAGTATTCATGATTTTTCACTTTACAACACGTATAAATATAAAATATTTTACACTACCGTACAAATAATAATATAAAAAAGGTGTAGAAATCTGCTCAATATTTCGGTTTTTATGCAATGTAGTGAGTGAGAATTTTAACCTTTTTCCTCTGGTTTTTACATAGGTGCAGGGGTGTGAATGCGTTGTTGAAGAATAGGTTGGGGAGGGGAAGATAAGGGGGGTGCGTGAAGGCTATGTTGCCTTGCGATGCTCCCGAGACAAGGTAATAAAGCTTACACGCTGTTAGTTGCTTCGCTTTAATTAGACAATTTCCTTACGAGACTTATAACTTTATAAGGCTGTTCCAATGGACTAATATGACCACCTGTAATTATTATAGTTTCAATGTTTGGAGGTGCAGGTACATAATCTTCAACTCCTTTCAGAGCAAGTGCTCTTACGTTTAAATCTTTGATTAATTCGCTCGCATCTTCGGCTTCTCCAATTACCGCTTTGTCAGTTTGTTTGATCTGTGCTTTTGACAACAAATTCATTGGGTGTTTTAGGTGATCGACTAGAGAAGGATTTTCTTTTAATGATGTTTTTCCAAACAATGCTTTGGCGGCTTGATTCGTATAAAAATTTCTGAATCTCAACATAGAATGCTGAAGGCCGAACGTGATCTTTTGTTTTTTTGTTGCTGCAAGAAACGGCATATTACAAAGCAAAACACTCTCAAATCGCGCCGGTTGCTCGGATGCTGCTCGAAGAATGGTCATACTACCCCACGAGTGTCCGACAGCAATAACTTTGGTAATCTTCAAACTATCCAGAATTTCAATAAGCATATCGGCGCAATCGTTTAGCGTCCAATCTGTTTTTGTTATTTCCTTACTCAAACCGTGAAATGGCATGTCAACGGAGAAAGTGCTTCGGTCTTGGATGGAATTAATTACCTCATTCCACAGGTGATGGTCAAAATAAACGCCGTGAAGGAAAATGATTGGCGTTTTATCTGATTCAACCAGTTTAGGATAGACGGCAATTTTACCAAGATTTGTGTGAATCATTTTATTCTGTTAAAATTTTATTCATTTCCTTATCAATTACTTACGGATGGCGCTTGCTTGATGAAAGCCGTTAGTTTCAATTGGTCAACCATGAATTTGGATAAATCAGGAAGGGTGATGGACAATTTGAGCCCTTTTCCATCAAGGGTAGCGTTGCATGTTCCTTTCCCAGGTTTATCAACGATATTGGGACAACGCACAATCGTCCAATCGAGGTTGCTA
>CANGZT010000102.1 GCA_947458955.1 Flavobacteriia bacterium
AAACGAGATACACAATGTGGTAATTTGTGGAATGGGTGGTTCAGGTATCGGAGGTAAAATTGTTTCACAATGGATTCAAGATGAGGTTAAAACGCCAATCATTGTAGTACAAGATTATACTTTACCTGCCTTTGTGAATCAAAACACTTTAGTTATAGGTTGCTCTTATTCAGGTAATACCGAAGAAACATTATATGCTTTAGAAGCAGCAAAAAAAGAAGATGCTCACGTTATTGGTTTATGTTCGGGAGGTAAACTTCAATCATTTTGTGAATCGAATGGTTATGAAGTTGTTTTAGTTCCTGGAGGTAATCCACCGAGAACAACTTTGGCTTTTTCATTGGGCCAGTTATTGAACATTTTTGCAGGTATTGGATTGATAGCTCATACAAACTTAGAAAAATATAGAAGTTGTGCTTCTTTTTTAATTGAAAATCAAGAAGAGTTTAAAAATGAAGCACGTTGTTTGGCTTCTTTTATTAAAGGAAAAAATTTGTTGATGTATTCTGCTTCTAATTATGAAGGGGTATCGATACGTGCTAGACAACAATTTAATGAGAACTCTAAAATTTTATGCGTTCATCATGTAATTCCAGAAATGAATCACAATGAACTAGTAGGTTGGGGTCTAGGAAATGATAGCTATGGTGTATTATTCTTTGATTCGAAAGATTGGTTTGATCGTAATCGTGTTAGAATGGAATTTTCTAGAGCGCATATTGAAAAGAAACATGCGCATATTTATACTTTAGAGGCTAAAGGTGAAAATATGATAGAACGCTCTATGCATTTTATAAATGTAGTTGATTGGGCATCTTTTTATTTGGCAGAAATGAATGAAGTAGATCCAATTGAGATCGATGTGATTAATGAGCTAAAGGGGAAATTAGATAAATATTAATTATTAAGAATAGATTTTTTAAAGGAGAATTTTGTTCTCCTTTTTTTGTTATAATATTTTTTTATTATCTTAAAGAAAAAAAGTTATGTCGTTACCAATATTAAATGTATTAGAAAATTTAGGTGTTCCTAGTGTTGCATCTGAAGTGTTGATTTTAAATGAACCTTTTGATTGGACAAACACAAATTCAGTAATTGGACAAATAGAAGATAGGTTGATTGCAAGAAATATTGAGTTAGTTGCAAAGAAAAAAATACTAAAAATAGTTACAGAGGCTCTAGACAATGTTTGTAAACATGCAGTTAAGTATCCATCTCAACATGTTTCTAGTTTTATTTGTCATTTAGATTTGAATGAAAGACTTTATATTTCAACTAGAAATCTTGTTCCAAATTCAGAAGTTGGACCACTTATTAATACGATTCAAGCTTTAAATTTTGCTAACCAAGAAGAGTTGACTAAGCTTTACAAAGAACAGTTGAAATATGGTAAATTATCAACAGAGGGTGATGCTGGTCTTGGACTAATAGAAATAGCTAGAAAGTCTACTGAAAACATCAAGTTTACTGTTGAATATCATGATATTGAGACTTCAAACTTTACTTTTTTAATTACTGTCGATTTAAAAAACTATTAGTCATGGAAAGATATTTTGTGGAGGCGACTAAGATGACACCTCAAATTGAATTAGATACTGATAAGAATGTTTTTTCTTTATCAGGAAACTCTAGACCTGAAAACCCGATGCAATTTTACAAGCCAATGTTTGATTGGTTAAATAACCATTTTGAATCAACTACGGGTAAAACAACTTTTGAGGTAAAAATGGACTATTTTAATACTTCTACAAGTAAGATACTACTAGATTTATTTGAGTTATTTGAAAAACATGCAGATTCAAAAGATATTCATGTAATTTGGTATTATCAATCTGATGATGAAGAAATGCAAGAAGCTGGAGAGGAATTATTAGACCTTGTTGAACTTTCTCACGAAATAAAAGAAATTTAATTTTTCTTTATAAACAAAAATAGGCTGCTTGATTGAGCAGCCTATTTTTTTGTCTAATAATTGATTAAACTTCTACACCAATTAATACCACGTCATCCATTTGTTCGTAGTTTCCTTTCCAGTTTTCGTAAGTTGTATCAAAGAATTCTCTTTGTGAAGCAGTAGGTTGAGCACCCACTTCCAAGATTGCTTTTTTCAAGTTAGCAATTTTGAAACGATTTTCTTCTTCATTCATTTGATCAGCGTATCCATCACTGAAGGTATAAATTTTATCTCCTTTTTGAAGTTCAATGGTATGTTTCGTAAATGGAGTCATTTTTTTGTAGATTCCAATTGGTTGTTTATCCGCTTTGTATTCTAGCAATTCACCATTTCTAAAGATATACATTGGGTTGTTTGCACCAGAATAAGAAAGTTCATTTGTATTTAAATCCCAACAACAAATGGCGATATCCATACCATTACGCATTTTTTCATCAGAATCTAAATCCACATTTTTATTTAATGTTTTGATAACAGAATCTCTTAATAAATCTAAGATTTCATTCGTGTTCTCTATTTCTTTTTCAATAATAATTTCATTTAATAAGGACATTCCGATCATGGTCATGAATGCGCCAGGAACTCCATGACCTGTACAGTCTGCTGCTACCCAGAAAATCTTATTTGATTTTGTTTTATAACCCCAATAGAAGTCACCACTTACGATATCTTTCGGTTTGAATAGTATAAATAAGTCACTAAAGATTTTTCTAAAATACTCATCGGAAGTAATGATAGCTTCTTGTATGGTTTTCGCATATTCAATACTTTCTGTAATTAATTCATTCTTTTCTTGAATTTCATCTCTTTGTTTAACTACTTCTGCTGTTCTTTCCGCTACAATTTTTTCCAATCGAATATTAGCTTCTCTTAGTCTTTTCGTATACATTCTTACAAATGTATAAATGGAGAAAACAAAGATGATTACATACACTAAATAAGCAAAGATTGTTCTATACCATGGAGGAGTAATTTTAAAACTAAATTTACCTACTTCAGATACTTGACCAAATACATTTTGCGCTCGTACCATAAAGGTGTATTTGCCCTCAAATAAGTTGGTATAACTTTTAAAGTTATCAGCACTCCATGCAGACCATTCATCATCAAATCCTTCTAACTTATATTGATAAAGTATTTTATCTTCGTTGTTGTAGAATGGATTTGTAAAAACAAAATTCATTTCGTTTAAATCATAATCTATTTTTGGAGTTAGTTTTGACAGCTGATTAGTTCCCAGAATTTCATGTTTATCATTATCAAAGTTTAAAAATGAACCTCCAAATAATAGGGAGTCTTTTCCTACAAATATTTGTCTGATTAACGCTTTATTTTTATAATTTGTAGGTTTAATTTCTGATTTATTATATTGATACAAACCGAAAGGAGTTCCAAGCCACATGACATTATTTTTCTCATAAAAAGAATAAATATGCATTTTAGGTAGTTGTTTAAGATTGAGGGTATCTCTGTTTTTATTTTTTAAATTAATAAGAGAAAAACGTGCTGTATTATCCCCATAAGTAGAGGTGAAAATCATATCTTTTGCAAAAGATTTCATTCTAAATATACCCGTTTCTTCTTTACACATGAATTCACCAAATTCACACGATTTTTCTAATTTCTTTTTAGTATTATCGAAAGAAAATAATCCTGCTTTTGTTGCTACATATACCTTCCCTTTCACTGTAAAAACTTGGTTGTAACTATCAAATTTAAGTCCTTCATTTTTTGATAGATAATCTACTTTGCTATTTGCATTTATATAACCTACCCCTGTATTTTCAGTAGCAAACCAGATCCTATCTTTATTATCTAGAGCAATGCTTCTTACAGCACTTTTCGTTTTAGCTATTAGTTTGAAAGATTTATCAACGATAGAAAATTCGTAAACCCCATCAGTACAACCTAGAATTAACTTGTCATTTTTTTGATTTATACACCAAACGGTATTCTTATTAAAAATATTGGTAACTGTTTTTGATGTAGTATTGATTTCAAATAATCCGTTTGCATTCCCCAGGAAAAGACGATTTTTGAATGTAATAAATTGCCAGTTTTCGTCTCTTAATCCTTCAATGGGAACAAAAAATCCATCTTTTAAATATTTAACTCCTACAGCAGTAGCAACATATATTGTGTTATTGAAACTGATTACATCTTCAACCGTTCCTTCGATGCCTTCATTCTGACTCCAATTTTTGATACCAGAGTTTATTTCAACTCTTGCAACACCTTTGTCAGTACACAACCAAGTGTTTCCCATTCTGTCGTTAAACACCTTGTTTACAGCATTATTTAAAAGTCCTGTTTTTGTATTTACCTGTCCTAATAAATTACCTGAAAGATCAAAAATCAAAGCTCCTTGATAAATGGTTCCAATAATAATTTTATTGTTTATGGTTTTTTCAACACTATAAACATATGCTTGAAGTAAAAAATTATT
>CANGZT010000103.1 GCA_947458955.1 Flavobacteriia bacterium
TAAGTCCATGTACCGTTTTCGAAACCATTGATGTGATTTCTAACTACCATAGGGCAACCAGAAATGTATTTAGTGGTATCAATACCATGTTCTTTTCCGTTAACAAAGTTGATTTTTCTTTCTCTTACTCCATTTTCAAAACAAGTTTCGCACATACCTGTGTATGGTTTCCCTCCTGACATTGATAGAAAAGTTTTGGTTCTATCGTCAAAATCTATTTTTTCATTACAATCAACTATACCCGCAGTCTTTCCACATTCCCATTCCGTATATTTTCTTTGTTTATTTCCAATTTCAAAACATTTATTTTTTTGAATTTGTCCGAAAAAAGAATAAGAAAAAAAAAGTAGAAAAATTAAACTAAGTGATTTTAACATAATTTTAATTTTTGTAAAATATGATTATCAAGTTTTTTTGATTTTAATCGATTGTAATCGAAGTATACAAGTGTCGAAGTAATATTCGTTTTAATTTTATCATTGACAAATATTGAATGATAAAGCTCAAATGATGAATTATTAATTTTGCCTATTGTCGTTTTTATTTCAATTTGATCACCAAGGAAAATAGGTTCTTCATAAGTAATCTCATGTTTTTTAATTATGATACCATTTTCTTTCCAATCCCAATCATTTGTAAGTATTTGATTTAAGAAAAATATTCTTGCCTCTTCAATGTAACTTAAATAAATAGCATTATTAACATGTCCCATTAAATCACAATCATTAAAACGAGGTGTTAAATGTAAATTTTGAATCTTCATTTATCTAACATTACATATTCAGAATTGTTACTTATATATTCAGGAACTATTTTTTTCATTAATTTAACGATCTCTATATTATTTTGACTATCAAAAAGTTTAATTAAGGTTTGAATGTCAATTTTAAGATTAGAATCGTTATTTCTAACTTTAGCTTTTAAAATTTTAGGATGATGTGTTGGAATAGTATTTTCTTCTTTTGATAAAAGTTCTTCATACAGTTTTTCTCCAGGTCTCAAACCTGTGATTTTAATTTCTATATCCTTACCTTCTTCTAAACCTGAAAGCTGAATCATTTTTTTGGCTAAATCTTCAATCTTAATTGGTTTACCCATGTCAAAAACAAAAATTTCACCACCGTTACCCATAGCACCTGCTTCCAATACTAATTGACAAGCTTCAGGTATTGTCATAAAAAAACGAGTAACCCTTTTATCAGTTATAGTTATTGGTCCACCTTGTTCAATTTGACGTTTAAATAATGGAATTACAGAACCATTTGAACCTAGAACGTTTCCAAAACGAGCTGTTATGAATTTAGTTGTTTCATTAGTAGAGCTTTGCGCGTAAATTTCAGCGATTCGTTTTGATGCACCCATTACATTTGTAGGGTTTACTGCTTTATCAGTTGATATTAATACAAATTTTTCAATTTTAAATTTAATGGATAAATCTACAAGATTTTTAGTGCCTAATATATTTGTATAAACTGCTTCAGAAGGGTTGTCTTCCATGAGCGGAACGTGTTTATAAGCTGCAGCATGAAAAACTAATTTTGGATTAAAATGATCGAATAACTTCTCCATTCTAATCTGATTACTTACGTCGCCAATCACAATTTCAAAGTTGAAGTTCTGAAAAGATTGGGTTAATTCTTGCTCTAGTTCATATAAAGGAGACTCCGCTTGATCAAGTAATATAGTTTTTAAAGGATTGTAATTTGCTAATTGTTTTACAATGCCACTACCAATTGAGCCTGCAGCTCCTGTTACTAGAATTATTTTTCCAGAAACTTCATTATTTATCTTTTCAGGATTCAAGTATATTGGGTTTCTACCAAGTAAGTCTTCAATATTAATATTTTTAATTTGTGAAGTTGAGAAGTCCCCATTTATCCATTTTTTGGAACTTGGAACGGTCAAAATTTTAATTGAATTTGAAACACATATTTCGATAATATTATTTTTATTTTCATAATCAGGATTTTGAATAGCAATTATAATCGTTTTGATATTGTGTTTTTTAATTAATGTTTTTAATTCTCTAGAATGATAAATTTTGACTCCTTGTAATCTAGTGTTTTTAAGTTTTATTGAGTCATCAATAAATCCTACTATTTTAAAATTAGAGTTTATATCTTTGTCAATTGTTCGCTTTGTTATCAAACCAGACACTCCTGCTCCATAGATAATTATGTTTTCTTTTTCTTTTTTATCACTTGATTTTTGATAGATTTCAATGTAGAAAATTTTAATCATAAATCTGAATCCTAGAATTAAAAATATACTTATAAGAAAATCTATGATTAAGATTGAGAAAGGTAGAAAGTAAGGTTTTCCGAATAAAAACAACAACATATTAACAGTAAAACCGCTCACAGTTACTAAAAATATGGCATAAAATATTTTTTTAACATCTTGGATAGATGTATGTCTTATTATTCCTTGGTAAACTTTGAAAAAAACAAAGAAAATGGCTTTCAAAAAAAGATAAATTATTGTCTGATGAAAGTACTTCTCTAGAATTTCAATTTTAATTTGGTTAAAAATGAATTCGAAACGAATGTAATATGATAATAATATAGATAAAATTAATAATATCGAATCTATGGATAAAATTATCCAAATAGGTGTTTTTTTATTAGGGAAAATCATTTTCTTTTAATAATCTACAAAATTAAAGAAATTTTCTTTGTTAAAACTTCAGGTATAAAGTAAATTTTTGTTATTCAAATCAATACTTAAAAAAGACTTAAAAATTATTTTTTGATTAGTTTAGTCAATTTAATTCAAAAAAATATTTAGTTTTGTTAAGAAATTTAGATTTTAATTATTTTATGAAAAAAATTATTCTTTCTGTAGCTCTGTTAATTTCAGGATTAACACATGCCCAAGATTCTATTTTCAACAACAAATCGATTGATTTTGGAGTTGGAGTAGCTAATATTCTTTCTCCTGGATCTGGTGTAGGTTATGAGGGGAAATTTTTTGATCCGCTTTCTTTGAATTTAGGATATCGCGTAATGTTAAATCGTGATTTTGGAGTTTCTGCTAATTTAGCATACAATAATTTTTCTGGTAAGACTAATGTAAAAGATATTAGCACTAACTTTTATTCTTTTTCTTTAAACGGGTTTTTAAATTTAAGAAGTTTCTTAAATTTTGGTGAATTTTCAAATAAACTTGGTTTATTAGCTCACGTTGGAGCTGGTGGTTCAATCAATACTATTGAGAAAGGACAAGGTTATAAGCCTACTACATCTAGAGATTTAGCTTATTTTTTCAATGCTGGTTTAATGCCACAATATAAGATCAATGATAAATTAGCTATTAATTTAGATTTTGTATTGAACTTACAAAAGATGCAACAACTTACTTTAGACATGCAGTCTGCTAAAAGTGATGTAGGTCTAGGAAAGTATTTTGGAACTGCTACAATTGGTGTTAACTACTATTGCTTTGGTGCTAAAAAAGATAAGGCTCACGCTGATTGGTCTCCTAAATTTGATAAAACAGCATCTGAATTAGAAGCTCTTAAAAACAGAGTTAAACAAGTTGAAAACAAATTAGCTGATACTGATAAAGATGGTGTTGCTGATTATTTAGATTTGGAACCAAGTACTCCAGAGGGTTCAATTGTTAACACTCATGGTCAAAAAGTAACTGACACTGATGGTGATGGTATAGAAGATTCACAAGACTTCTGCCCTACAGTTAAGGGTTCATTAGAATATAAAGGATGTCCTTCAGCATTTGTTTCCGCTGCTGAATCACAAGAAAAAGAAGTTGAAGGTCAGCTGAAGTATGATATTGAAAAATATACTGCTGATATTAATTTCCAAACAAAAAGTTCAGCTGTTAAATTGACATCTAAAAAACAGTTAGATGGTTTAGCTAAAATTTTAATTGCTAATACTAATTTAGTAGTTAACCTACACGGACATTGTGATAATATCGGTGAAGACGTATTAAACAATAAATTATCTTTAGACAGAGCTAATTCAGTTAGAGATTATTTAGTTACTAAAGGTGTACCTGCCTCAAGAATCACAACTAAAGGTCACGGTACTCTTAAACCTAAGCAATCAAACGAAACTGAAAAAGGTAGAGAAGCTAACAGAAGAGTTGAATTTGAGGTAAAAACAAAATAATTCTACTTAAGAATATAAATAAAAAAGAGGCTGTTATAAACAGCCTCTTTTTTATTTATA
>CANGZT010000104.1 GCA_947458955.1 Flavobacteriia bacterium
TATGGATAGATAGTTTGATAATCATTATTTAAGAATTCATCTAATAAGTTATCAAAATTGAAAACAAACGCATTACCACCGAAAACTGTTTTTGTTTTAAGTTTTGCCATCTGTTTCTTTACTAGTTCTTTATCAATATTTAAATGCAGATTATCATCTTCTGTTTTTGTCCATTTACCTGTTAATGTATCTAAGTAAAAATTATCAAATCCTTTTTCTGTACGGTAAGTTGCTAGTTCCATAGAAATAGGATGATTTTGATTAATCATTACTTTTGAACCAGAAGCGGTTGAAGCTTGAATCTCAAACATACCTGCAGACTGAAAAGGAGTAGTTTTGGTCGAGTCATCACTATATTTCATCGGAATTCCGGCAGTCATTATTTCTGCAGGATCCATAAAGTTTTTTAAAGATATAGTAACAGGTTCTGTTATTAAATCACCATTTTCGTCTACGAGACCTTCTTTAGGAATGGTAATTTTGGAACCATTTGCAGTAATAATTACGTTTTCTTCTCCTGGTTTAACACTGAATGTTTCTATGGGTAATTTTACATTTTTAAAAGGTGAAATCACTACCGACTTTGGTTCTGCTTTAATTGAAACTTTTTTAGAAGAATCTTCATTACAAGCAGTTAGTAACAGTGTACAGATAAATAGATTTATCCCTTTGTATATTGGTTTCATGATATTTGAATTTAAATGGTTAGGTATTATCTAAATCATAGGCTATTTATTTACTTTTTGGTTATAATATGCACAAGATAAATCAGCATAACAGAATTGATTACCATTATATTGTGTACCGAATGGGAAAATTTTTAGAACACTTCGGTTTTTTAAGTTATTAAACGAAAAATTAAATCCATTATTATAACAAGCTGCAATAAAATGAATTTGATTAACTTTTTTTTCTTTTTGTATCATGGGAAATTTATCAAAACATATATCAATAAATGTATGTAAATAAGCCAATTGCCAATAGATGTTTTTTAGGCGTTTTACGATAATTTTTCTTTTTTCTTTTGAATTTAGTTTATGGTTGATAAATAGCTGTTTGTATTTTTTTCCAATTTTTGAATGGGATCTGGAATATTTTTCAAGTTGTTCTATGAAAGAAGGTTTCATTTGAAAATGACCAACAGAGAAATCAGCTGCCTCTGAACCATAATTCACATAAACTAACTCTAAACCACTTGTTTCAAAAAAATCTTTTAAGTAATTGTATCTTAATAGTTCAGGATAGATAATTGCTACAACTTCATTTTTAATGTGGTTGTATTTTTTGCAAGATTGGATAATAATCTTATTATTACATTTTATGTATTTTGTTGCATCAACAATTTCATCTTTAAAATATACTTTATAATCGATAGTTTCATTTCCAAAACTATAAAGTGTTGTAAAACAAACTAATATTATAATAAATGATTTCATTTTTTAAGTATAGTGAATCTTGATCTAATTTAAAATTAAACGTGATTATCATTGTTTTAGTATAATTTGTTTTTTCTGTATACGAAAGTTTAAATAATTGACGTTAATTCTTAAAAGTCACTATTTATTCACTCAACATTAGCGTTATGAAATCATTTGTTTTAGTTTGCGTAATGTGTTGTATATATGTTACCATTTTTTCTGAAGTTGACTACATTAAAAATTATCGATTACAATGGAATTATAAGCATAGTCGTTACGATAGAGTAGTTAAACTTGGAAAGAAAATTTTAAAATCTCAACCTAAAAAACCTCTAGTAAATTATTGTTATGCAATTAGTTTGTTTCAAGAAAACAAACAGAAATGGAAAGGAGTATTGGTTGATCAAGTTTTAAGACATTTAAAACTTGGCTTGGATACAACAAAAGAAAAGGTAGGATTTGTAAAATCGGATACCACAGTTTTAAGAGAAATTAAGGAAAAAGCAATAAAAATAACGTTAAGTGAATTTGCTAAATATCCAACTAAAAGTTTAACTCGAGTTCAAACCATTGTTGCTATTTATGGAGATTCAGCTGAAATATTTCGTGTGTTTGAAATTGAAAAAGAGAAGGTTACAAAAAAAATGATTGTTGCTGCTGTTGCTCCTAAAAAGCATGAAGAAGTAATTAAAAATCAATCCACTATGGTTTATACAGTCGAGAAAAAAACTACTTCCGAATTATTAGATACTATTGATAGATTTTGTGGTGTTAATTTAACTGATAAACAACGTAAAATACTACGTACTGCTTTTTCTTTTGATCATGTTTCCGCTTGTGCTAAAGGAACGAATCCAGAAGTTATGCAGTTTTTTCACAAAAGTGGTTTTCCTTCAATAGCCAATGATGAGGTAAACTGGTGCGCTGCATTTGTAAATTTTTGTATGGCAAAAGAGGGTTATTCTCACCCAAATTCACTGTTAGCAAGGTCTTGGTTGAAAATGGGACAGCATGTTGATGAACCAAAACCGGGAGATTTAGTTGTTTTTTGGAGAGTAAAACAAAGAGGATGGCAAGGACACGTCGGGTTTTTTATCAAAGAAGATAAAGAAAAAGGATTGATCTATGTATATGGCGGAAATCAAGGTGGTGCAGTATGTTTGAAACCGTTTTCAAAAACTCAGATCTTAGGTTACCGAAGAGTATTACCTAATTAAGCTCTTGATACTAAATTTCGGTATAAACTACTGCCGAGAATTACTCCCCAAACGTAAACCCAATCGGCAAATACAATCCAGGTAGAAATTCCTAATAATAAACCGATAGCAGCGATTATTAATAGAAAAACCTTAATATGTTCGTGCCACAATGATTGAATTTGCGTTGTTTCGTAAGCTTTAGGCATTAAAAAGGTCATGCGGTATAGTGAATACCCTCCTAAAATCAGAAGCGGAAATAATAAAATCCATTGTGGTAAACCCATGTCTTTATGCATCAGGAATTCTTTTAACTGGTGTGTTAAATCTGTTTTTGGATAAATTTGATAGATCAAAAAGTACAACAAATAGAAGGTAATGGCATATCCTAATAAAATGAGACCGATATGCGCCCAAGGCCATTGTTTTGTTTGTTGGTGTTGATTGATTTTGTGTGTTTTGATAAATGTAAAAACTGTTGAAATCAATACATCAAGAATATAGAAGAACAAAATAAAATAAATGTTCCAACCCCAAAAATAGTAACCTAAAATCGGAATGGAAAGGTCTCCAATGAGTTGTATGATTTTACTTTGTTGATTCATCGGATTCTATTTGCTTCGATGCGTGATATTTCAAAATTCGGGTTGTATTTCAAGGCTGTACTGAAAGCACGCATAGCATCTGCTTTACGACCTTGTGCTGCGTAGCATAAACCTAAATTGTGCCATCCTTTCACAAATTTTGGTTGTAATTGGATTGATAAATCATAAAAATGTACTGCACTATCTATCTGATTTTGTTCAAATTGTTTGATGTATCCTTGATTGAATAATGCTAAATAAAAAGAAGGTTTTACTTCTAATAAATGTCTGTATGCTGCTAAAGATTCTTCAAACTTACGTTGTTGTTGTAAACTATAAGCCACTCCATATAAGGCATCGGTTGATGTTGGTTTTAGTTCGGCTGCTGTTCTAAAATACTCTACTGCAATCGGTTCATTATCTTCTGAATACAAATACCCCAAAGCAAGGTATCCTTCGTAGAATTTTGGGTCTTGTTGCACCGCTGTTTCGTAGGATGATTTTGCTAATTTTCGATTTCCTAATGCTAAGTAATTCGTTCCTTTCATCACGTAAGCATCACGGTATTTTACATCGATGCGTAAGGCTGTATTGATGTATTGAAATGATTTTTCAAAGTCGCGTTGTTGGCTGTAAGTAGATGCCAAGGCTACATACATTTTTTTGTTTCCTGGGTGACTTTTGATAAGCGTTAAAAAATGCCTTTGCGCTTGGTCTACATCTGCAATGCTACGATTTGCTCGGTTGTTTAAGGCATTTGCATATAGGAAACGCGCTTCCCAATTATTGCTATCCAAATGAAATGCTTTTGCTCCATCTGCTAATGCACCATAAAAGTCATATTTATCAATCAATTTATTTCCTCGAGCGACTAAAAGTGGAACACTGTCTGGATAGACGTTGATTAAACTATCTAGGTTTTTCTTCGTTAAGGTTTGAATTGCTTTTGAATTTTGTTTTTCACCACAAGCAGCTGCAAAA
>CANGZT010000105.1 GCA_947458955.1 Flavobacteriia bacterium
ATGAATTTTGAAATTGAAATGGGAATTTTAACTCTTTGAATATTTACTTCTTTAGATTTCTCTATGATATCAAACAATTCAATTAATTTTTTTTCAAAAGTTGTTAATTCATCATTTGAGACCATCTCAGGATGAATAGTAGGATTGTAGTTTTTTGGTGACTGGAATTTTCGTTTTATATTATTTGCAGCCCCTAATTTCATTGATTTCCAGGCAGATTTACCAAGTGGAGATGAAAGAAATTGTGATCTTGGTTCTTTAAATTTGGAAGTTTCAATTTTATTAAGAAAAACTTCGTGATAGTAATTAGCATATTGATTAAGATGAGCTAAAACCTCTAATATACACCAAGTTTGAGCATTGGGTTTCCAGGTTAATTGATTGTTTTTTAATGAAAATAGTTTCTGGTTTATAAAATCAAAATTATTTTTTGATATTGTTGAGACTTCTAAAAAAAGTTCTTCAGTTTTCATTAGATTTTTTTTATTCCTCAAAAATACAATCTTTGTTTGGAATATTTTTATTTAGTATGGTAATTTAGAGGGTAATATCAAATTCAAAGTTAAACATAGTTTTAGGAGATTTTGTGAGTGTTAAATTTCCATTTATTTGTTTGGTAAGAGCGTGAATAATATCAATCCCTAATGTGTTTTTCTTATTGTTTTCAATCCATTTTCCATTGTCAGAGTAATTTAATTGGAGTTTTTTTTCGTTCATTTTCTTAAATTCTATTTCAATTATTAATTGATTTTCTGAGTGATTAAAATGTTTTATTGAGTTTGATATTAGTTCATTGAAAATTAGAGCTAAAGGTACAATTGTATCTAACGTGATTGAATCTATTTCAAAGTTGAAATTAGTTTCTATTTCTGTGTTTAATTCATGCATAGAAATGATTTCTTTACTTAGATCGTTAAAGTATTCCTCAATATTTATTTTATTGAATGAGTCGTTTTGATAGATTTTCTCATGAATTGATGAAATCGCTAGTATACGATTAATTGCTTCATTAAAACTTTGTATAGTTTCACTATTTTCGATTTGATAACTCTGAAGTCTAAGTAAGCTGATTATAATTTGAAGATTATTTTTCACACGGTGATGAATTTCTTTAAGTAATATCGTTTTTTCTTCGTTCTGTTTATTGATAATTTCAAATTGATGGTAAATTTCTTGATTAATCAGTTTAATTTTTTGAGAAGCTTTTGAATTAGTGTCAATTGTTTGCTGAATAAAAAATAAAAAGACTAAAAATGCAAATAGAATATTAAAACTTATTCCGAGTTTGTCATAAAAATTAAATTGACTAAAAAACAAGTTTTCTGTATTGAAACTTGTAAATTGAAAATAAAAAAAGCTAAGGCTAATAAAATGAATGAATGATAAAAAATATCCGTGTTTTTTGTTTACACATCTAAATGTAAAAAATATATTATTTATTATCCAAAGCCCCTCAATGATTGGTGGGTTTTTAGGTATTGAATAAAGTGCAATCTGAATTATCAACGCATAGGTGTAGGAACCTATTAATGCGGGTCTTTTATATTCTCCCGTTTTCAGTGTGTAGAAGTAAAAAATAAAACTAAAAAATATAGCGAATAGTATTAGATTACTTCGATTGTAGTCATAACTAATAAATTGCGTAATGTATAAGAAAATTAATGCAATACAAAGAAAAAATGAGAAGTTTAGGGTGATTTTATAATTTGCTTCTTCAAATAAATCATCGAATCTATGTTTTTTTAAAGGTAAAATAGAATTTAAAAGCTTCATTATTCACAAAATGGTTTGTTCAAAAATACATTTTTTCAATTTAAAACTTTTTTGAAGTGTACTTTAATTGACTTATCTTTGGGCTTCCTCAACGAAGAGGCATAAATTTTAAAATTATTTTATGGAAACAATGATGGGAAATTCATTAGCAGAAAATTTAATTAATTTAGAAGATAAATTTGGTGCACATAATTATCATCCACTACCTGTTGTGTTAGCAAAAGGAAATGGTGTGCATGTTTGGGATGTGGAAGGTAAAAAATATTACGATTTCTTATCTGCTTATTCTGCTGTTAACCAAGGTCATTGTCATCCTAAGATTGTTGGTGCTATGATTGAACAAGCACAAACCTTAACGCTAACTTCAAGAGCTTTTTACAATAGTGTATTGGGAGAATATGAGCAGTTCGTAACGAACTATTTTGGGTTTGATAAAGTATTGCCTATGAATACAGGTGCAGAGGCAGTTGAAACTGCAATTAAACTGTGTAGAAAATGGGCCTATGAGAAAAAAGGACTAGCTGAAAATCAAGCGCAAATTGTTGTTTGTGAGAATAACTTTCATGGTAGAACAACCACTATTGTATCATTTTCTAATGATCCTGATGCTCAGAATAATTTTGGGCCTTTTACACCTGGATTTTTAAGAATTCCTTATGATGATGTTAATGCATTGGAAGAAGTTTTGAAAAGTGGAAATGTTGCAGGTTTCTTGGTTGAACCTATTCAGGGTGAAGCTGGGGTTTATGTACCAAATGAAAAATACCTTTCGGAATGTAAAGCTTTGTGTGAGAAATATGATGTTTTATTTATTGCTGATGAGGTTCAAACAGGAATTGCTCGTACTGGAAGTTTATTAGCTGTATGCGGAAATTGTTCTTGTGAGAATAAATGTGAAAAACAAGCTACTTATGTTCAGCCTGATATTTTAATTCTTGGTAAAGCACTATCAGGTGGAGTATATCCCGTATCTGCTGTTCTAGCTAATGACGAAATCATGATGGTTATTAAGCCGGGGCAACATGGTTCTACTTTTGGTGGAAATCCAATAGCTGCAAAGGTGGCTATGGCAGCACTTGAAGTAGTTAGTGAGGAACAACTTGCTCTCAATGCAAGAAAGCTTGGTGAACTTTTTAGATCAGAAATGAATCGTATCATTTCTAAAACAGATTTAATAGTAAAAGTAAGAGGGAAGGGATTGTTAAATGCTATTATAGTGAATGATACACCGGATAGTTCAACTGCTTGGAATTTATGTGTAGCATTAAAAGATAACGGTTTATTAGCCAAGCCAACGCATGGAAATATTATTCGTTTTGCACCACCATTAGTGATGACTGAAAGTGAATTACTAGAATGTGTAGCAATCATTGAAAAAACAATTTTAGAATTTAAAAAATAGTATTTTGAAGACAAAAATTAAATTCGGTACAGACGGTTGGAGAGCAATAATTGCTGATGAATTCACTGTTGAAAATGTTGCAAGAGTTGCACAAGCTACAGCTGTTTGGGTAAAACAAAAGTTTGAAAAACCATCGATCGTTATTGGCCATGATTGTCGCTTTGCAGGAGAATTGTTTGTAGAAACTGCTGTTAAAATTTTCTTAAGTGAGGGGATACATGTAAAACTTGCAAAAGGTTTTGTCTCTACACCTATGATTTCTCTTGGGGCAAAAAAATACGATTGTTCTTTAGGTGTAATTATTACAGCAAGCCACAATCCACCAGCTTATAATGGGTATAAATTAAAAGCCAATTTTGGTGGTCCACTTGCACCAGAAGAAGTACAAGAAATTGAAGATATAATACCAGAAGAGATTTTAAAAGATTACAATCAGTTTTCAATAGATTCTGCAATTGAAAATGGGGATGTGATTCTTGTTGATTTAGAAACGGATTATGTTAATCATATTGAAAAAAGTTTTGATATGGATGCTGTTCGTAATTCAAAGCTAAATCTCGCATATGATGCAATGTATGGAGCAGGTCAAAATGTAATGAAGCGAATTTTACCTAATGTTCATTTACTTCATTGTGAGCATAATCCTTCGTTTAATGGTCAAGCTCCGGAACCTATTGCGAAAAACTTAAAAGAATTAGAATCTTTTATAAAGACGCAAGGTAATATCGATTGTGGTTTAGCAACCGATGGAGATGCAGATCGTATTGGTTTGTATGATTCAAAGGGGGAGTTTGTTGATTCACATCATATTATATTATTGTTGATTCATTATTTGGTCAAACATAAAGGTATGTCTGGAAAAATTGTTACAGCATTTAGTGTTACGCCAAGGGTTGAAAAAATAGCTGCATTGTATAATTTAGAGCAACAAACAACTAAAGTAGGGTTTAAAGAAATCGCTTCCAAG
>CANGZT010000106.1 GCA_947458955.1 Flavobacteriia bacterium
ACCATCATAAGCCAACGAAGTGGTGAAATTCACAAAAACTAAACCTGGAATCTCTTTCAGTATACTTAGTAAGGTATTCCCATAAAGTACATTCGCAGACCAAAGCTCAACTTCTTCTTCAGCATTTTTCGGATAACTTGAGCTTCCAGCTAAATGAAAAACATACTCTGGTGAAAAGGCAATGATTTCTTTTTGAAATTGGTTCAATGCACCAGAAAAAACCTGTACATTTGAATCTACTTCCTGGAGTTGATTTCGAGCATGAATAGCAAGCTTATAATGATGATTTGATAATCGTTTTAGTAATTTTTGTCCAATAAATCCCGTTGCTCCTGTGATAAGAATACGCATGTACTACCAGATTTTCCAAGGTGCATTACCTGTATTCCAATAATCCTCCAATACATTTTTATCGTTCAAAGAATCCATTGCTCTCCAAAACCCATCGTGTTGATACGCTCCTAACTGCCCTTCCGAAGTTAATTTTTCCAAAGGATCTTTTTCAAAGACTGTTTCATCTCCGTCGATGTAATCCAAAACAGAAGGTTCTAACACAAAAAAACCACCATTGATCCAAGAAACATCCTCCTTATTTTTTTCTTTAAAAGATGAAATCTGACCATTTTCAGCTATATCAATCACTCCAAAACGACCAAATGGTTTAGTTGCAGTCAACGTAGCTTTACGACCGTTTTTCTGATGAAAGGCTAGTAATTCTGGTATATTAATGTCTCCCACTCCATCCCCATAGGTTAGAAAAAAGGGTTCGTTATTTAAATAGTCTTTGATGCGTTTTACACGACCTCCAGTCATCGTCAATTCTCCCGTATTTACTAAAGTCACATTCCAATCTTCAGAAGGACTGGTATGTATCTGCATAGCATTAGTTTTTGTATTAATGGTGAAATCACTTTCTTGCAACAAATAATTGGCAAAATATTCTTTGATCACATGACCTTTATACCCACAACAAATAACAAAATCTGTAAAACCATGACTAGCATATATTTTCATAATATGCCACAAAATAGGCTTATCACCGATAAGCACCATCGGTTTGGGTTTGTAAACAGTTTCCTCACTGATTCGGGTGCCTAAGCCACCGGCAAGAATGACTACTTTCATATTACTTTTTTGACAAATTTAGACTTTTGTATCCATTTCAACTACTTCCTCTTGTTTTTTATACATCAAAACCAAAAATAAAAAGGGCAATAAAGGGGCTTTAAATCGTACCAATACCCCAAATAACCCCGAGGTATATCCAGCAAAAAAACCAAGTATTAAAGCAAAAACAAGGGATGCCATCAACAATTCATTATTTCGAATGATTCGTAACGATTGAATAATATTATTACCAAATACAAAACGTAGTGAAATAATTAAAAAAAAGAATGCTTCTAATGCACTTATTCGAACGAAAATACTATCTCCTTCCCACAAATAAGGCCGATAAAATGCTGTATAAATGGATATGGGCATAGCACGAAACATACCGTTTGTTGAATAATCAGTAATTCCTAAATCATAGCGGTTACTACCATAGGTTGTATTTGTTTGCAGGTCTTTTTGTACAACTTCTGCTTCTGCTGCGAATTCTTGACCTTTTTCTGACCCCAAAAAAGAAGTCATTGAAAATAGCACAAGAACTATAAAACTTAATTGAATCAACCACTTTGAAAAGCCAGAACTTTGTACTCTACTCCAACGAGCTCCCAAAGCCATTATAAAAGGGCCAATTGCAGCAAGTAACATAAAATCGCGTATATAAATAATTATATACACACATACAACACCTAAGAATAAATTTCGATATTGCTTAAGTTGAGATGGGTTTAAAAAAGTAAACAATTGAATTAAGACATAAATTACACAAGTATAAACTAACATGTCTTTGGTAATACCCGTACACCAAAAACAGGTGGATGGTAAAAACAATACACCAATAGCAGCAGTTTTTTCGCTGAAAAGTTTATACTTTAACACCATCTCATATAACAACCAACTCACTTTAAATGAAATGAAAGCGGTAATCATGGTCATTGCAAAATAACTTTTGAAAGTCAGAAAGGTTATAATTGTAAATACCTTTGACGCATACCATGCTTCGTCTTCTTTGTAAATCCAGTTCGGAGGCATGCCCGTATTTTGAAAATCAAAACTTTGAAATCGTTCCCGAGTAAGTTCATTATTCATGAATTCATAATAAAAACGCGAGGGACTTTCCCAAAATAAATTATTAAGTTTTTGAGCAGTATCCCAATAAGCAGTTGAATCTCCACCCTCATACATTTGGATGTATATAATCGAAAAAATAATCGCTGAAAAAAACTTGGCGTAAAAAGCGTTTTTATAAAAACGATAATGACTCAAATTGGCATTTTTGGAATAAGTAGAATTAATTGAATTTAAGAGAATACCAAACCAAACAAGTATTGATAAAGCATCCATTATACCCAAAAACTGATATTTACCCTCTACCCAAACCATCTATTAGATAATCTGATTTAAGAATAAACTTAATTTACTCACTTGATTCGAAAGGGAATATGGTAACAAATTTTCTTCTTTTGTTTCATTAAAAATCTTTCTACCATTTAACTTCAGAAGCATAAACTCATTTAATTTATCAAAAAGTACATCTTCAGTATCTATGACATATCCAACTCCAGTCTTCAGTAAAGTTTCAGCAACGATATCTTGATCTGAAGGAAAACAAAGTATTGGCTTCTGTAGTGATAAGTACTCATACAACTTGCTTGAAGGTATTCCTTTTTGACCTCGATGCGTTAACATCAATAGTAGGTCTGCTTTTTGTTGAAGATATATAACATCTTCTTTAGGTATACGAGGGGTAAGTAAAAAAAAAGATTCGTATCCTTTAATTAAGGCATTCAATCGACTTTCTTGTTTTGGATCATAACAAATACCTGGGAATTGAATTTGAATGGTTATTTTATCTTGAAAAATATCTATACATCGAATGATGGAACGTATAAATCCCTCCACATCTTGAGTATCATAAAGGGTACCATTATAAACAATAATAAAAGAATTATTGTCTTCTTGTTGAATTTTAGGCAATAGTGTGTCAAACCCATTTAAAATAGTTTCTCCAGGTACTTTTACGAATTGAGAAATTCGATCTGTATATACAGGTGAAACGGAGGTAATCATAGATGCTGTACCTACCCATTTTTGTTCTGATTGTTGTTGTAAACGATGAATAATCGATTCAAACTTTCCTTTAGGCTGTATGATTTCCGAAGTAGTCCAATCATCACGATAATCGGCGATCCAGGGAATATGATATTTATTCGATAACAAATAACCAAAACGAAATTGTACGAAAGGATTACCCGTAATAATGATAGTTGTAAAAGTATGTTTTTGAATTAAGTGTTCAGCATAATCATAAAAATCACCAAAAGGAATAAATTGATTACTGAAATTTTCACCTATACCGTTTATAAAAGTAAAAATTTTACTGCATTTTTTTAAAATTGATTTTTTAGAATTAAACAAACGATCTCTCAAAGAGGCTTTATATGGGAGATAGTGTACTTCATGCGTTTCTGATTTTTCAATATACAATTGACTTCCTGCATCTTTCAATTGATCTTCAGGTTTACTCAAAGTTACATCCCAATTACGTGTGATTACTATGGGTTTATACCCAAATTGAGGCAAGTACTTAACCCATCCCGCTGGACGTTGAGCGGCGGTTAAAGTACACGGAGGATAAAAATAACTGATGATCAATACTTCTTTCATAAGCCCATCAAACGTTGTTTGATACATATCCATTTTCTGCGTAATAAAAGCAAAGAAGGGTAATCAAAATGAGATTTAGGGCTTGCAGTTAAAATCACTTCAAATTCCTCCATCGTAAACCCCATTTTCTTTTGAATGTACATTTTATCTTCCTCAAACTGGCCAGAATCAAAATAACTGCGTTCTTCTAACAACTTTTTGGCTTCATTTTTTCCTAATTGTCTAGAGGCAATTAAAGAAGAATAGTGAAAAATACGTTTGTCAATTCCAAATTTTCGAGGCAATAAATAGGCTTGATAAAAACGAGTAAATATACTTTCAAAATGTTTTTGTCCATAGTCTCGCCAACC
>CANGZT010000107.1 GCA_947458955.1 Flavobacteriia bacterium
AGTATAGAAGCATATAGTAGAAAAATTGAAGCACTTCAAAGGCAACTAACTGCTTTTAAAGAAATGAAAGTGCTTAAAACAAAGCAAGCAAAAAATAAATTAAAACAAGCAAGAGTTAAAGTAAAATCAGATAGTGTTGATTATATTGCTATGAACGCTCAATTCAAAATTGCGGATAAACAGCAAAAAAGGGTAATTGAATTGAATGAAAAAGGATTGAGATCAATTCGAGATGTTGAAAATGCAAATGTGAAATTGCAAGAGACAATGGCTAAAACGATTGCTCAAGAAAATAAATTAATCATTTCTAGAAATGAGTTAATTAATGCCCAAATCGATTATACAAATGTGGAAAGTGAATATCTTGAGAAAATTTCGAAAGTAGAATCTGAAATTTCTTCTGTTATCTCAGATCAACAAGAAGCATCTTCGAATAAATCAAAATTGGAAAATCAACTTTCAAACTATAAAATTCGCAAAGGATACTATTATGTTACAGCACCCAATACGGGGTATGTTACAAAATTAGTTAGATCAGGAAAAGGGGAGATATTGAAAGAAGGGGAAGAGCTTTTAACGGTTATGCCTGATAAGTATGATCTTGCTGTTGAGTTTTACATAGAACCAATGGATTATCCATTAATGAAAAAAGGGGAACATGTTCGTTTACAGTTTGATGGTTGGCCTGCTATTGTTTTTGGAGGTTGGCCTGATGCTTCTTTTGGAACATTTGGCGGTAAAATTTTAGCTATGGATAATTTTACAAGCTCAAATGGTATGTATCGTGTACTCGCTGTGCCTGAAGATTATGACAAAAAATGGCCGGATGGACTTCGTGTTGGAGGTGGAGTTAAAACCTTTACTTTATTAAATGATGTTCCAGTTTGGTATGAATTATGGAGGAATTTAAATGGTTTTCCTCCTGAATATTACGAAGGTAAAGTAAATAATAATTCACTGAAGAAAGGGAAAAAGTGATAGAGTTAATTGTCATTAGTGAATAGTAATTAGTTATTAGGAAAAAGATAATTCAATATGAGATTTTTAATTACAATATTTATTTCAATTCTGTTTGTATCTCTCATTCGAGCGCAAGATTCCCTTTCGTTTGAAACCTATAAACTGTTAGTTTTTAAGAATCATCCTTTTGTTTCAAAAGCATTGAATTTGCAGAGATTAGGTGAAGCTGAGCGTTTAAAGGCAAGAGGTGCATTCGATCCGTCTGTTTCATCTAATATCGATCAAAAACAGATGGATGGTAAAGAATATTATTGGACATCTAATACAAACCTGAAAATTCCTACCTGGATCGGTGCTAATCTTAAATCTGGTTACGAAGCCAATAGGGGAGCTTATCTGAATAATGATATGAATTTACCCGGTTCTGGGTTATGGTATATGGGGGTTGAAATTCCGCTTGGACAAGGATTGTTTTATGACGAACGAAGACTTCAATTACAACAAGCCAAAAATATATTACAGATAGGTATCTTAGATCGTCAAATAATGTTAAATGATTTGTTGTTAGATGCATATTCGTCATATTGGTTATGGACTGAAGCTTATCGAAAATATCTGATTGCAGAGGAAGGTTTTCAATTAGCCAAACAACGATTTGAAGCGGTAAAATCTCAAGTGTCAACAGGTGACACACCTCCTATAGACACTGTTGAGGCTCTTATTTTACTTGAAAATAGAACAATTGATCGGTTACAATCAAAAAATAATTTAGCTAACACCAAATTAATTGCTTCAACTTTCGTTTGGAATGATTCGATCCAACCAGTTTTAATTCCAGAACAAGTTAAACCTCAAAAGAAAATGGATTTAGCTCCTGATTTTCTGCTTAATATATCTGATCGTGTTGATACTTTACCGGTTGTTCAACAAGCATTTTATAAAATTGAACAAATGGAACTCGAATTAAGATGGAAAAGAGAGCAATTAAAGCCTACAATCAATTTAAACTATAATTTATTAACTAAACCTATTGGAAATGAGTCTCTAGCTGCTCTTTCAACTCAAAACTATAAATTTGGAGTCACCGGTTATGTACCCTTATTCCTAAGAAAAGAACGAGGTGGTTTGAAGCAATCAAAACTAAAATTAGAAAATGCAAACTTAGATTACTCTGTTAAGAAGAGAGAATACCAAATTAAGGTACAAACGATGCAAAATGAGCTCAATCAAGTTAGGTCAGCTCTTGAAACTCAAAAAAGATTGGTTGAACACACGAGAAAACTTCGTGATGCCGAATTAATTAATTTTAGTATGGGTGAAAGTTCTTTGTTTTTAGTGAATACTAGAGAACAAGCATATTTATCTTCGGAAAACAAATTAGTAGAAATAGAAATAAAGTTGATGGTTAATTCATTAAAAATGAAATGGATGATGAATGAGTTGTCAAAAATTTAATTTTTTTTCAAAAAAAATGTAACTAAAGTTTATTTCTTCCGTTAAATATTGTACGGATCAAATTTAACAACTACAGGGTTAAATAACTTAAAGGACTTTCTTCGGAAAGTCCTTTTTGGTTTTATAGATTTTGAATTAATTTCATTACTGATTTATTAATCCCCGGTGATAGTGTTTCTAAATACTTTTTTTCAAAATAAAGTTTAGTCTCATTTTTAAGCTCGGGATATTTTATACTGAGCATGATCATGAATCTAAAAGCAGTAAATCTCACAGAAGGAGATCTCAGAATATCTTTCCATATTCGAATACAAAAATCTAACACGCTACTTTCTTGTTCTTCAGAAAGCTGCATTAAAATTAAAATTTTAAGTAATTCGCGTTGATGACCGTCTTTTTTATTTTTTAATCCGTCAATCAAGGATTCAATATGGGGCTGAATACGTTTGTCATTCTTTTCCATACATGACCACAATAACCAAGCCGCTCTCCATGAATAGGGTTGTTTGTTCGTTATAGCTAACTCAATAGCTGCTTCCCAACATGCTGGATGTGCTATTAAAAACGCAATCATCCCTTCTTTGTAATTATTAGTAAGACAAATTTCTAACGGGGTTAACAAAAACTCATCATTCATCATTCATAAATCATAATTAATAGGACATACTCACAATCTGTCTCACATCTACAGGTGTTAAATTTCGATGCTCACCAATCCCTAATAATCCTCTTTCTGTAAATCGTTTTTCTATGCGTTCTGCTGTACCTAGATAATCTTCTGTATAGGCAGATAATCGAGTAGGGATGCCAAGTTTGTGAAAGAATTGTTCAAGTTGTTGAATACAAGCAGTTGCTTTTTCTTCAGTCGAGCCAGAGTTAATTCCAAAAACACGTTCAGCACATTGAGCCAGTTTCACTTTTTTAGATTCGAAATTATAACGATAGTGACTTGGAGCTATGATAGCCAAAGTTCTAGCGTGGTCAATTCCAAAAAATACTGTTAATTCGTGTCCCATTGCGTGGATTGCCCAATCGGTTGGAACCCCTTTTTGAATTAATCCGTTTAATGCCATCGTACACGACCACATAAAGTTTGCTGCAGTTTCGTAATGAAAAGGATTTTCAATAATCTCTGGCCCAACTTCAATTAAAGTTTGTAAAATACTCTCTGCAAATCGGTCTTGTAATGATGCTCCTATTGGATAGGTCATATATTGTTCAAGCACATGTGTCAAAGCATCTGTTATTCCATTAGCTAATTGATTTTTCGGAATAGATTGAATTACTTTTGGGTCTAATATCGAGAATTGAGGAAATAATCCAGGACCACCCATACCTAATTTTTGGTCAGTTTCTCTTCTTGATACAACTGCTCCTGAATTCATTTCAGAACCAGTTGCAGGTAAAGTAAGCACTGTTCCAAATGGCATGCCGATTTCAGTACGAATTCCTTTTTCAAGTATATCCCATGGATTTTCTCCGTTATATAATGCTGCAGATGCTAAAAATTTAGTTCCATCAATGACAGAACCACCGCCAACAGCTAATAAATAAGTTATATTTTGTTCTTTGATGATTTTTAATGCATCAAGTAAAATCTCGTACTCTGGATTGGCAGGAAT
>CANGZT010000108.1 GCA_947458955.1 Flavobacteriia bacterium
CCACCATAAGTACCGTTTATAGCTGTAAATCCAGGTAAAGAAGATAACAATACCGTAGGTCTTGATGCAACTGGTGGACAGCCACAAGCAGCACCTAAATTTGACTGGCTGAAACCAGTTGTAACTGCCAATGTAGACAAAGCTAAACCAGCAATTACTTTAGAAATTTTAGTCTCTTTTTTCATTTTTTTGTTATTAATGTTAACGAAACAAATTTCGAACGAAAACAAAAAAAAGAGATAAAATAGATATTATTAATAGAATATAATTAATGTGAAGTTATGTTAAAAAATAGGCCTTATTATTACCCAAGTTTTAGGTTAAAAAAACTTGCTTAACAAAAACTTAAAAAAAGATTAGAGTTTTTTTTTCGAGAGAAGATTTTTCAGTTTTAATTAACCTACCTTTTTTTGAAAAAGTTGTTAATTCACCCACAATTTGATTATTAACCCAATTACCTATAATATACGATTTGTCTACGAAGATTAATTTACCCATCCCTTCTTTTTTATCCATTTTAAATTCACCTTCAAATACTTCTCCGTTGACATATTTTATAGAACCTTTGCCATGCATGAAATTGTTATAAAAATCGCCATTATAAACATCACCCTTTGCAAAAGTCTTTTTACCTATGCCATTATATAAATTATTTTTAAATACACCCTCTAGTTTGTCCCCATTTATCCAATAATAAACTCCTCTTCCGTTTACCATATCATCTTCAAAGGAACCAATATACTTATTACCATTATACCAAATAAATACCCCTTTTCCATTTTTCTTTCCATTTTTAAAATATCCGGTATAGGTATTATTGTTTGAATAAGTAAGAGTCCCTTTACCATGGTAAGTAGAATCTTTAAATTGACCTTTACATATTGATTTGTCTTTATTTTTGAGAGTACCATTCCCATTGATACAATTCCCTTCAAGACAAGTTTGAGAAAATATTGAAGATGAAATAAAAGTAATTAAAAATAAAATCGAACCTTTCATAAAATTAAGAATGAAAATAAATACAATTAAAAAAATTAAAAAGAGTAACCGAATTGAAAATTAGGACCTACCGAAAATAACTTCTTTTTAATAACTCCATTAGAATTAATTTCACCCATTGATTGGTTGTATAAAATCTCTGATGAAAATGAACAGTTTCTGTTTAATCTAAAATTAACCCCTACCCCTGCATTCCAAAATAAATTAGATTTCTTTAAGTCGTAATTTGAAGTAAAAACACGTTCCTCATTTCTCAATTCATTGTATATTTTTTGTTGTTGTCTTTGTAAATAATTTTGAGAAATACCTGCAATAAAATAATAATTTATTTTTTTGATAAAATTGGTGTTATAAACTAGCTGTAAGGGAATTGAATAATATGCAGTTGTATTTTGATAATTTGTAAACCTGTCAATAGAACCATTTCTCGTTTTTTCATTAAAAATAGAGTAGTTAAATCCAACATTTAAACCTAGATGTTTTCCAAACATATGTCTAACATTAAAACCGATAGCATATCCTAAATCGCTTGATTCAATTGAGTCAAGATTTCGTTTTAATAAAACTGCACTTTGAACATCATTTGTTTTTAAATTTCTGTAAGTAAGGGCAGGATTATACATTAAAGAAATTCTAGAATATAAAGTTGTATCTTTTTTTTCTTGAGAATAAACAGCTGTTTTAAAACAAGAAAATATAGTTATTAGAAATAAAAAATTTTTCATAAGATTAGACAATATAAAAACGAAGAGATATTATTCTTTAATACAACGAATCGCGAACCCATAATTAGCATTGGTATAATGTCTAAAAATATTTCGGTGCGAAAAGTCTATGTTTCTGTACACTAAACTAGAATTGAATTGTGTAGAGGACCACCAAAAAGCACTGTTTTTTTCAGTATTTAAATATCCATTAAAAACATAACAACCAGAAGGAAGTGCATTAAACCCTGTCTCGTTGTTACCAAATAAAACTGTACCTGACAACCAGCCTACAGAGGATTCAATCACCAATTTTTCAGCTTGATCAGCACCTCTCCAACCGTATAATTGAACCTCATCATTGGAGAGACCTATGTATTCCTCTAATTTTTTCCAATCTTGATCTGTTGGTACCCTCCACCCTTTTGGAGCAATTTTTTTAGCTGATTTAATAACGTAACCATTGTATAAAATTCCTTGTACAGAATCTAGCTTCTGAAATCTTGGAGAAGTTGTTTTAATCCAAGCAGAATCAGAATTAGAAATATTTTCATCAATACTAGAACCATCGTTAAATTTTGTAACCCTAAGGTTTTGAGTCATCCACCATTGATCTCCAATCTTTACAGTTTTGTAGGTGTTACCATCAACATCGGAAACTGTGCTATACTCCATTTTTTTTTCCTCCTCCACTTTTTTACAATTTGAAAAAAGGATAACTATCATAAAAGCTAAAAAAAGAAAAGAACTAGGGTTAATAATTTTAGAAAATTTCATATTCCTATTGTTTAATAATCAATTTAGAAAAAACACTCAATCCAACTTGCACCTTAATTTGATAAATACCCGCATTCAAATCTTCAAGTGAAACTCTTTCATTCACAAAGGTTGATTTGCCTACTGTTTTGTTGATTAACTTTTTGCCATACATATCAGTCACCTCATAATCAACATTTTGCTCTACACCTGTTTGCACATTCAAAGTAACAAAACCATCTTCTACTGGATTCGGATGAATAGAACAATTCACATTATCTTCGAGTAATGAAGGACAAACTACTGTAATGTCTCGATTATTACATTTGCCAGGATAACAACATAATGTTGGTAGTGACGTATTCGCTTTTGCATCAAAATTACAAGCATTCTGATCCATACATCCAATTACAACTGGTGTTTTACATGAACCCTCTTTCATACAAACAAAAGCTTTATCAAATTCTAAGTAATTTGGGTCTGTACACCCACAAGAGAAAGGATATGAAAGAAAAGGACTATATATAGTTGAATTATCCGTATTTTGATTTTTAGACACATATAAAACTCTTTTCAATTTACCATCCTCTTCTATTTCTAGTTCTATATTTAAATTAAAACTTAACTCCCCTTTTGTTGTAATTTGAGCAATCAAAACATGATTCAAAACAGTATCAACACCTTCGACACCATCACACTTAAGTTCAAATAAATTACTTTTAAAATCTTTTTTAAACCCACCTAAACCAAATATAGTAGAATCAATACCAGCAATCACTAAACCATTTGATGTCCAACCGGTAACATTGACATTTTTTATAACCATTCCATCAGCATCCGTTAAAGCCTTCCCGATATCTCCATTTTTATTAATCATCAATCCAGCTACTACCCCTTGACTTCCACCATCATTATTTACCCCTCCAATGAATGAACCATCAGTATCAAATTCTTTTGGAATACCAAATATTGACTTCCCACCTTGAAACTTTGAGGTTTGACCTATAGTTAGCCAAGAATCTAAAGCAACTAAATTATCTGAATATCTACTTCTTACAAAATCTTTAGCAAAAGACTGACCATCAATCTGGTTATTGTAAATCAATTCTGTACTTGAAAATTGAATTGGAAATTTATCATTTCCAAAAAGTCGAATCACTTTCGTTTTTTTAGCTAAATCAAGATATACTCTGTAGGTTGTCGAACCACTTTTTAGTGTTCCTCCTGTTGTATTAGACTCATCGTTTGCGTCAGAAACATAATATTTTTCTACGAAAACACGTTCTAATTGAGCTGATGTGTTTTTTGTAATAAAAACAAAGAAAAACAGTATTAAAACATGTATATTTTTTTTCATACATTCAAGTATTAAGCGTTGTTATTGGAATTTATAACCTACAGATACAAAGAAATTTGCCCCATATCTGAAATTGTCAAAATCAACCCAACCATTGTTCATTTTATAAGCCCTTCGTACGGGTGCATTGAAAATATCTCTCACCATCAAACTAGTAGTAATTGCTTTACCAAAAGTTTTGGAAATTTTGAAGTC
>CANGZT010000109.1 GCA_947458955.1 Flavobacteriia bacterium
CCAACAATGTTTACGAAACCGGCTTTGTGAGACATTTTGTTAATTTTTTGTTAAATAAATTTGGAGTACAAAGAAACAAATTATATCTTTGTACCGCAATTAAAGTTTACTACTTTATTTGAATACAGTGCGGGGTGGAGCAGTTGGTAGCTCGTCGGGCTCATAACCCGAAGGTCGTCCGTTCGAGTCGGGCCCCCGCTACCAAAACAAAAGGAATCTATTTCTAGATTCCTTTTTTGTTTTTATCTATGATTTTCTACTTCCCTTTTATTAATATTTTTAAGCTAATTCTAACTATTTGCCCCATTGTTTCGCATTTTAAGAATTGATTGTTGTTGTAATGCTTCGCTAATTCTTCTCGTAATAAAATGACATTTTCTTTAGGAGATAATTCATCTTTTGCCATTACGTCCATGATGTCTTTTACTTGATAACGGGCATTGCGTATGCGATTCAGAATCATAGATCGTTCTTCACGCTGGTATTGTTTAATTGATTCTGGTGTTAAATGTTTTTGTACTAACTCAACAAATGGATTGTTTTGTTTGAAAAATTGAGGAAGGTAAACCGCTTTTCTCTTTTCATACGATTGTTGATCAAAATCAATGGAACGCATTCGGTAATGAGTTGTTTCAAAATCGGGTGTTACGTCAATTACAAAGTTGCTAGAATGCATATCTCCTAATAAACGTACAAAACAACGTTCGTTAAATTTCACAAACTCTTTTGCTAAACGTGTTTCCTCAAAATCTTGGTGTACCGTATTGTTTTTTGTTAAAAATAAATCTGCAGGAATTCCTATAATATGTTCTTCGATCAACGTTTCGTCATTCACGAAATAACTGATGTGATTAGGTGATAACAAATGCTCTAATTCTAACCCATAAATACGAGAAGCATCGGCTTTTTTGACATAGAAATAATCAAAATTATCGTTAAGTCGATTTACAATTCGAATTCGGAAAGGACCGGTATTGGCATATAGACAGAAATCAATACGATCTACATATAAATGCTCAATAAAAGATACATCACCAGAAGATTTTAAAATCGCATATACGTGTTTTAGTTTTTCATAGATATCTTCTGCAATCGAATGATTGTAAATTACAGTTACCCAATACGTATTGTTTCCGTCGCGATCGTATAAATTTATATAATTCTCATAATCACTCAACTCTTTGTATTTCAATGTTGTCTTTACTTCTCGACCATATTGTCGTAAGTATTTACGTAGTCCATCTGAAATGGGTAAGATCTGTTTTTTATTGGTAATTAAATGCACTGCTTTTAATGATTAATGTTGAATTGTAAATTTTTAATTGATTTTTTGTGAAGATAAAAAAAGGTTGTCAAAAAATTGACAACCTTTAAACTAAAATCAAATTACTTTCTATTGCTGTTTTGCAAATTGTAAGTTAACATTCAATTTGATATCATCACTTACAACAATATTTCCTGCTTCAGTTACAGCATGAAAAGTCAACCCAAAATCTTTACGGTTTATCGTTCCTGTAATTTCAAAACCAGCTTTCACATTTCCATAAGGATCTGTTGCTACTCCGCCAAATTCAGCTGTTAATTCAACTGTTTTAGTTACTCCTTTGATTGTAAAGTCACCTGTGATTTTATATGTATCCTCTGATTTTTTAGTAACAGAAGTTGATTTAAAATTCAATGTTGGGAAATTCGTAACATCAAAGAAATCTGCTGATTTTAAGTGATTATCTCTATCAGATTGATTTGTAAAGATTGAATCAACATTCGCTTCAAAAGTAAATATTGCTTTTTCAAATCCTTCCCCTTCGTTTTCGATTGTTGCTGAAAACTCTTTAAAAATTCCTTTAACAGTAGAAATTACTAAGTGCTTTACTTTAAATTCTACTTCTGAATGCATAGGATCTACTCCCCATATTGTTTTAACTGCTGTTTCCATTTTTTATATTTTAAATTATAAATCAAATATAATATAAATTTATTTACCTTGGTATATAAATAATGTTAAATGTTAAAAGAAAAAAATTGAAAATATCACCTCCCTCGATCCCTCCTCAAAGAGGGAAGCATAAAAAAAGCCTCAATAGAGGCTCTAGTATTATGATTTCCAACGATGAATCAAACGCGGAAGTTTTTTATGAAGTTTTTGAATGAGCTTTTCTTTGGTAGAAACATTTTTCAGACGAAGTAATTCAGTATGGCAGAGCTTATCGTTTCTAAAAAAATTAAACTCAAAAGTAATTGAAGTAATTTCATCACGGAATAATGGAAATAAATGCGCAACATTTAATTCATCTGCCAAACTAGCAATTTTAGTTGACAATCTAAATTGACGATCATACCCTCTAACATTTACTAAAAGATAAGTATCTATTTGTTTTTCTTTTAAAATCGCTCTAATAGAATCAGAAACTAAGGTAGTTAATGGTGCTCCTTGCTTCAGCAAATTCAAAGAAGGCAAAACATTTACACCATTTTCAGCAAATATTTCTGCTAAATTAATTTCAGTTGTAAACTTATCCTCAGATCGATCTAACTGAGCAACTAAAACTGCGTTTGTTAGCTTTAAACCCTGAGCGTTCAAGAAAAAAGAACTTAAAATAAGGATACAAAAAAATAGTTTTTTCATTAGAAAACTTCAGATGCGATGGCTTTTACCTCATCAGAATTAGACATAGTATAATAATGAATTCCAGGTACATTCATCGCTTTTAATTCTTTCGATTGTTCAATCCCCCATTCTATACCAACTCTTTTCACTTCATCGTTTGATTTACACTTAAGTAATTCTTTAGATAAAGCTTCTGGAAAATCGATATGAAAAAGTTTAGGAAGAACTGTTGTATGCGCTAGCGTTTTTATTGGTTTTATTCCTGGTATTATAGGAACATTGATACCATATTCTTTACACGCATTAACAAAATCAAAAAACTTCTTATTATCAAAAAACATTTGGGTAACAATGTATTCAGCACCTGCTTCTACCTTTTGTTTTAAATAATGTAAGTCTGTAGACATATTCATTGCCTCAAAATGTTTTTCAGGATAACCGGCTGTTCCAATACAGAAATTTGTTGGCTCAAGTTGATAATCTTCAGTCATATAATTCCCTTGATTCATGTTAATCACTTGTTTGATTAAATCAACAGCATAAGCATGCCCCTCAGGATGCGGTCGAAAAGCACTCTCAGTTTTAATTGAATCACCTCTCAAAGCCAATACATTATCAATTCCTAAAAACTGTAAATCGATAAGTGCGTTTTCAGTTTCATCTTTACTAAATCCACCGCAAATCAAATGAGGAACTGCATCAACATGGTATTTATTCATAATTGCCGCACAAATACCAACCGTTCCAGGACGCTTACGAATCGCTATTTTTTCTAATAATCCGTTTGCTCTTTCCTTAAAAATGTATTCCTCACGGTGATAAGTAACATTAATATACTTGGGCTTAAATTCCATCAGGGGATCAATTCCATCGTATATAGATTGAATACTTTTACCTTTCAAAGGAGGTAAAATTTCAAACGAAAACAAAGTTGATTTCGCTGCATTCAAGTGGTCAATTACTTTCATTTAGATCTGAATTGTACTAGTGAATAATGTGGTGTAAAGATACAAAAATAGTGTTATACCAAATTTGTAGGAAATAATTAGTTGGTAAATTAATGAGAATAAAGAAAGAATACAGCAATAATCTCTAATTTTACAGTAAATATTTGAGGTATGTTGTATTCAATGACAGGTTACGGTAAAGCGACCGGAACATTCGAAGGAAAAAAAATAAGTGTGGAAATGAAAGCACTTAATAGTAAAGGAATGGACTTGTTTGTTCGAATTGCTGGACCATATAGAGAAAAAGAATTAGATTACAGACAACACATTACCAATAGATTAGA
>CANGZT010000110.1 GCA_947458955.1 Flavobacteriia bacterium
AAAATCAATAAAAACAATTTTGAATTCACTGCTTTTTATGTGGCTGCTTCTCAAAACTTATTTTTGAAATACGATGCTAATCTAAAAGGAGATGCATTTGTGAATGTAATAGATTTGAATGGTAGATCAGTTGCTTACAGAAAAGTAGGGCCGGTTAACGGGACTTCAGCAAAGGAAATTGAATTACCTATGGCAGTTCAACCTGGAACATACGTAGTTAATATGTTCGTTAATAACTATATGTCAAGCAAAAGGATAATCGTATTCTAGCAAAAATAAGTAGTAAAAATTCAATTAAGAGTTGTTCTGTTCGGAGCAACTCTTTTTTTGTTTTCGAGTTGATTTTCTAACACAATAAAAATTGCTAACATGCTGAATATCGGAACACAGGCTTTGTCAGTGTCGAGGTAGTTATTTAAAATGCCGTGTACGAAATACGTAACCAAGGATAATACCATCGCTAAAATCAATACTTTGGTTTCTCGATCTTCAGAAGGCCATGTGTTATAAAGTGTAATAGATTTGTAAAAAATACTAGCTATTAAAATGAGGGTAACAAGTAAACCGGGTAAGCCCATCTCTGCCATTGGCCCCAAGTACTCACTGTGCGCATTTCCACCGTCTCCGAAATTGGTAGATATAATAGTCAAATTTTCAGGCTCTTGAAAACGTGCATATTCGAAAGCATACGTACCAGGACCGAAACCAAACAAAGGTCGCTCTTCAAACATTGTAAGAGCACAAGACCAGCGATTGATACGCTCTAAATTAGATGCGTCTGTCGTAACATTTGCTGCACTTTCGATGCGCTTACCAAAATCTTCGGTTGTATGTTCTTCCTTGTTTTTTGCAAGCATAAACTGAATTTGGGTCCAAGACAACAAAATAACAGTTGTCAGAGTAATTGTAGTAACTGCGATGTATTTGAACTTGATTTTAAACGCAATCAAAAACCAAACACCCATTGCTGCTACGATACTCAACCAAGCCGCTCTGGTGTAGGAAAAATATAATCCGATAAGGTTGATGATAATCATGCCAATTAAAGCTACTTGTATCAGTAATCCGTGTTTTTTGGAGAAATATAAACCAACTAACAATGGAAAAATGAGTGCAACAATCGCTCCGTAAATAGTGTGGTCTTTGAAAAATGGCCACATCACCCAATGCGATTCTTTTTCACCGAATTGATAGGTTGCGTGTAAGGTTACGGTGTACATAATCACCAAAATCATCCCGATACAAAAAAGCCAAAGGAAAAGTTTGATGTATTTAAATTCTCTGAATAACAAGGTTCCAAACCCAATGATGGGAACGATGAACCACAATTTTGCTAGTAAAAACTTGATAGAAACTATCGGGTGACTACTTGTTATACTTGAAATTAACATCCAGGTGAGGTAGATTAAAATCGCCCAAGTAATTTCATTGCGAAAGACAAATTTGGGTAAAATCGATGACCGAATTTGGTAGAGTAAAAACAAGAGCATCAAGCCGAAAAACAATGGTTCTGTAGGCAAAAATAACCCAAAACCATTAACATATTCTTCAATATTAACGCTTAGTGGAGTGGCAAAAAAGAGAAAAAGAAAGATGAATTTGGTTTGAAAAAGAGCTAAATAAATCGTTAGTGCACCTGCTGGAACTAAAAAAATCAGCCAATTATCTAACAACAAAGAAATAACAGAAAGTATTATAAATACTCCCGTTGCAACAATGGCGCTTAAATATTCTTTGAAAGTATGCACTATGCTTCCTCTCTACGTAATTCTTTGATTTTTTCTTGTATTAACAACGCTAGAATTGAAAATAGCATGGTTGCCAATGTCGAAACGATGATGATGATTGACTTTTTAGGTTTTTCCTTTTTGTCGGCTACAACGGCTTTTTCTACTACAAACTTGTGATTGAAATTGGTATTCGCGTCGGATTCGGCTTGTTCATAAGCTGCTTCGAATTCAGCGATTTTCACCATTTTTTCATCACGAAGCATCGATAAACCATCAAATTCAGCTCCGTGTTTTAAGTTTACTTCAATTTGTTTTTTGAAGAATTTTTTATCCTCTTTTCCTTTTGCTTCGTTATATGCTTGGAATAGGTTCGCTCTACCTTCTGAAGTTACAACCCCCAATGAACTCAAACTATCTAACTTAGTCATAATGACGTGTAAGTCTTGCATAATTAAGTCCTTCTTACGTTTGTTTATTTCATATGCTGGTAAGGTACGCTCTTTCACCATTTCGTTTTTTACGGTATCGATGAGGTCTACAATTTTATTTGCAATGCTTGCAGCAAGTTTTGGGTCTTTGTCTAATACATCGATTTGGATAGAACCATAACGGGTACGAGTAAAAGATATATGGTCCGAATAAGCGATACCTAAACGGTAGTTTTTATTTGGGTCGGTTGGTTTGATTTCATAATGTTTCATCAAATCAAATTGATGTACAATTTTGTCTCTGATTTTAGATGACTGTAAAATTTGAACCAATTGTTCTGCTTGCTCTTCTTCCCCAAAATCCATCGATGAAGCCTTTGCGTTTCGTTGTTCAGAAAAGGAAACGGTACTAGTTGCAGCAGGGAAAACTACAGCTGTAGATAAATACAATGGAGTAATAAAAAATGAAATTATCAATGATGCTACTGCACCAATACTTGTAAGAATACCGATTAGTTTTCTACGTTGCCAAATGAATTGTATGATGTTTTGATTTAATGCTTTGTCTAGCGTTTCTTCCATAATTCGTTTTCTAAAAAAAGTAGTTTAACGTATGCTATGCGAAATTAGTATATTTCTATTTGAAAATTCTCCATTTATTTTTCAAAGCGGTCATTCTGAAATCATCTAATAATTCATTTATTCCTTTGTCTCGAAGTTTTTTCTTTAGTTTAAAGGTTCCTTTTCCCATTTTGAAATCAAATTCATCTTCAAATAATGGAATGACACATAAAAAGTGAACTTGTTTATTTTCCAAATTTATGGGTGCTAATTCTCCTGAAAATAAATCGGGTTCAACCAACATCAAGTATTTCTGATTCATTGTTGGAGATAGCGGTTCGATCGGATTTCCATTTGCGAATGTGTGTCCGTCCCCATACCAAGTTTGTTTTTCAAGAAGGTGAGTTCCTAATTTATTCAACCAAGTTTTTACCCAATTCATTGTTGGAATATCGTTGTTCAAATCCCAATAACTTGGCAAGCAAAATACAAGTTCGATGTGTTTGTGAGCTTTGTTTTTCTCTGTGGCAGGTTGTTCGTAAGCTGACAAACCATTGGTCATCAAGAAAGTTACTCCTTTACGTTCTTTAGAAGAAATATTTAACGAAGTAAATGTTTGATTATCAGTTTTTATTTCTTCAATGGCATTTGCACCAAATCGTTTTATTAAAGCCTCTTGGAATAAATTCATAGTGTAAATTTAATCAACAAGTGCTAATTCTAATGAATTCCAAAAACTTTCGGTTGATTTTACACAACCTTGTTCGATTAGTTGGTGAATTTCCTCTTCTCTAGATTTGGTATAAGGCTTGGAGTGTCTGAAAAAACCAACATCTTTGGAGTGTTTAGTCAATGCTTCATGTATGCTTTCAGGTGTTGAAAAATCTAATTTTTCATTTTCGTTTTTTGACTGAATAGCGATGAGGTCTATTTTTTCTTTGTCGCAATGAAATACAAAACACGAATCTTTTGTACGATTTTCTAAAAATGAAATGTTTTCATACACACGTTGTAACACCTGGTCGCTAAACAACCCTACCAATTCGAGAGCAAGTTCAGGTTGTTCTTTGTTAATCCGTTCCCATTCTTCTTTGTGTACGTGATTTACAATTAGAAAATGTTTTAATTCTTCTTCCAAATGTTTTAACTCTTCGTCAGTCAGTAAGCGGTATTTCATAAT
>CANGZT010000111.1 GCA_947458955.1 Flavobacteriia bacterium
GACAATTGTCTTTCAGTAATTAATTCAATTCCTGTTTTTGTTGTTTGATATTTTTGCTGTTTACTTTTTAGGTAATTCAAATCAGTAAATGACAACAAACCAAGATCCAACAAAGGTTTTAAATAAATGGTTTTATTTCGAGTTTGATAAGACAAATCCAGTAAACCCTCAATAATTTCTTTCCCTTTTTTAGGTTCTTCCATACAAAAACGAAGAATTTCTTTGTGTGTATCTGTTAATTCATATATAGAAGAAACTATTTGTTCTTTTGGCCTTTTTGGCTTCAGTTGTTGATAAACTGCTGCCGGTTCTTGAAATGAAGAAGAACAATTCAAAGTTTCTATCTGATTTTTAAGCCATTTAACATACTCCTCTATTTTACTAACTAAAAAATACGGTAAACTCAACAAATAAAACTGTTTCCCTTCTTTAGTGTATAAAGTATCTAATTGGATTTTTCCAGCATAAAATCGAATAGCATAATTCACTTTAGTATTTTCCATATACAAATGCAACGATTTTAATTTCCCTGTAGGACCAGATCTCACCTCAATTGGAACTACCTCACTTTCAAAATGATAAACGAAATCGATTTCTGCTTGAGATTGATTTTTTTCTCGCGTCCAGAAATAAATACTTCGTAAACTTAAGGTTTGCATCGATAACAATTCTTGTCCTACCAAATGTTCTATTAATTTTCCTTCATAGATCGTATTTAAATCTCTAGTTCCAACAATATCCTTTTGTAAACCAACAAAATAATTAATTATTCCACCATCTAAAAACTGAAGTTTTGGCGACTTTTTGAAATCATGTTCTAAAGGCAAATCGTATCCTATCACAGGATAAAGCAAATGTATCAAATATGTTTTTTGCAACGCATTTAAAACCTGTGAGATATCATTAGAACTATAAGTTGAATTTCCAAACTTGGAAAACGTAATTCTTTTTCCAGCATTCGGTATCACTTGTTGAATACAATAGCGAATCAGTTGCAACTGGTTCTGTGATTTAGCATATTTTTCTGCATCCGTCAAATAGGAATTTAACAAACCATCAAATACATCTCCCAAACCAGTAACATCTTTTGTTTCAATGTATTTTTTTAATACCTCTGGCATTCCTCCTACCAAAGCATATGTATGAAACATTTTTAAGCAAGCATCCAATGCAAAAGATTTTAGCGGAACGGTATTTAATTGTTCTAATATATCTTCTCTTCCAATCGCATTTAAAAACTCAACAAACGAAAATGGTCTCAACACTTTAAATTCAACACGACCAACAGGAAACATAATATTTTTACCCAAAAGCGTTTCTAACATACTCCCAGCTGCAATCACCGGTAATTCAGAAACTTCTTCTTTAAAATAACGCAAGAGGTTAACTACAAATCCAGCCTCTTGAATTTCATCGATAAACAAAAGCGAATTTTGCATCAAAGAACGTTTCATTCCTTTGATTAAGAATATTCTATCTACAATTTCATTGATATCTAAATTCTCATCAAACAATTCCATATCTGCTTTTTTCTCTAAATTCAAATAGATATATTGCTCAAATTGTTGACCGAACGTATTCACAACTGTTGTTTTACCAACTTGTCTCGCCCCACGAATTATCAAAGGCTTTCTAAATGGTGAAACCCTCCAACTCTCTAACTCTTTTAAAATTGATCGATAAAACATAAAGCAAAAATAATAGTTAACAATACTAAATTAACAATTATTCTAAGGGTTATAAAAGAAAAATTAAAATATTTTAAACTAAATAATAATGGTTAACAAATTAATTTAATTCATAATTATAATAGTTAAATAAATATAAATAACTAATAATAAGATAAAAAAAATATTTACCACCTCCTCAAGGAGGGAAACGAGAACTAAACTTCCTCTCTTGAGGGAGGATTGAGGAGGGTGACAAGATTAATGATACTTGAATCAAACACTCACCACATCCAAATCTTTCACAACCATAACATTATCAAAGATTTCTTTTGCTTCTGAAAGATGTTTTTTATCGTTTTCAAAACGTGCGCTTAAATGTCCAAGTAGTAACTTTTTTACATTTGCTTTTTGAGCGATAAGTGCTGCTTGTTTAGCAGTAGAATGCATTGTTGCCCTTGCTCTATCTATTTCTTTTTCAGTAAATGTAGCCTCGTGATACAAAACATCTACCTCGGAAACATACGGTATAATCGTTTCCGTATATTTTGTGTCAGAACAAAAAGCATACGATTTAGCGGGTTTTGAAGGAAAAGTATAATCTTCGAAAAAATGTTCTTCACCATTATCATCAACAAAGTTTTTCCCTGTACGAAAAAAAGGTATAGCCATTAATGACAATCCTGAAGCTTTAAATTCCTCACCTATTATACTTCTATCCTTTTGCTTTTCCTTAATTAAAAATCCATTTGTAGGAATTTTATGCTTAAGCGGAAAAGTATGAATTTCAATCATTTTATCCTCAAATAGTAATTTATTTTCAGTACCAAAAAGAGGAATAAAATCTATTGAAAAATCTAATTTACTACCGCCTACTTCTAATTGCAATCGAATAATTTGCTCTAGTCCTTCTGGACCATAAATGGTTAACCCTTGATTTCTTCCAAGTAAATGCATCGTACTCAACAATCCTACTAATCCAAAAAAATGATCGCCATGTAAATGTGAAATTAAGATATGGGTGATTTTTTGGAATTTAACTCCTGCTTTTCGAATCTGCATTTGTGTACCCTCTCCACAATCAATCAATATATGACGATTATTACATTCTATATAATGTGAAGTTGGATTTCTTTGTACTGTAGGTAAAGCAGCTCCGGAACCTAAAATTGTAACTGAAAATGACATTAATTATGCACTCAATACTTCAACAGCCTCTGAAATTGTCGTAGTAATGGTTAACACTTTGTCTAATTGAGAAATTGAAATTAGTTTTTGAACATTGGGTAGTAGACCACTTAAAATAAATTGACCATTTGTGTCTTTACAAATTCTATTAGCTAGTAAGATAGCACTCAAACCAGAGGAATCACAGTATTTTGTGTTTGATAAATTAATAACCAATGTATTAATTCCTTTTTTATTTAATGTAGTTAGTTCATCTTTTAACAAAGAAGCATTCGAAGCGTCTAGCTTTTCAACATTAGACGTAATCATTGTATACTTGTCAAATTCTTCAACTAAAAAACTCATAGATTCAATTTCTATTCAAATATACTACAATTAGTCAAATAAAGAGCAAATAGGACTAAAAGTGATTATCTTTCAATCTTTGAAGCAAGTAAATAAGTAGCAGCCATACGAACAGCAACTCCATTTTCAACCTGATCTAAAATAATAGATTGTTTACTATCTGCAACATCAGAAGTAATTTCCACTCCTCTATTTATCGGCCCTGGATGCATCACAACAATTTCTTTATCTAAAGAATCTAAA
>CANGZT010000112.1 GCA_947458955.1 Flavobacteriia bacterium
CCCATTTTCTTTAGCAATTGACTTTACTGATTTTTTACCGCTTAATACGGCTTTTACGCAACGAAGCCGAAAGTTGTAATCGTATTTATTTCTTTTAAACATAAAAATGCCCCCAAGTTAGTGTCTAACTTTTGGGGGCATGTACAATTTTGATAGCTTTTTTTATTTTAAAAAGTTTCGTTAAATCTCAAATGATACAATAAACTCTGCTTCAAATAAACTTTCAACAAGTTTACTATGATTGACAGCTGAACCTTGAACAGAAAATACATACGTTTGATTTTCTTTATTCTTCGATTGTTTGATAGTTTTCACAATCAAATTATGAGATTTAATAAAATCTTTTAAAGACTCTTTATTATTGATTTTTTGATTATTAAGTGTTATCGTATATGTTTCGATTTTATTGGTTTTATCTATTAACCTTTGAATCCAGTTAAAACTTAATAGTACAAGCATTACCACAAATAAACTCAAAAATGCGAATTCAAATTTGCCAATTCCAATCGCCATACCTATCGCTGCTGAAATCCAAATTGTTGTAGCAGTTGTTATACCTTTAATTATAGTTCCTTCTCTGAATATAGATCCAGCCCCTAAAAACCCAATTCCAGTAACAATATTGGAAGCAACACGACCATCCATGCCGATTACATTGGAAATGATTGTAAATATCGTCGAACCCACTGTAATTAAAATCACAGTTCTAAATCCAGCAGCTTTGCTTTTGTATTCACGTTCTGCTCCAATAATTGCACCAATAAATAATGCAACTAATAGTTTGGTGCCTTCAGTGGCAATTTCTAAATCATTAAACATAACTACCTTAATAAATGTACATACCCTTCTTCTGTGACTTCTTTATTTAACCAACTTTTGGCAATGACCTTATAAACATACATTTCTTTATTTTGTAATTCATCTTTATAATACCCATCCCAACCTGTATTTATATCATTTGTTTGAAACAGTAATGCGCCCCATCGGTTGTAAATTTCAAAAGTGACTAATTCTTTAATCCCCCAACCTCTTACGTATAAAACATCATTGTTTCCATCACCATTCGGTGTAAACGTAGTTGGTAATTTAATATATGTATCAGGTTTTACGGTGATTTTAAAAATACCAGTTTCATTAAAACAATTTAATTTATCTTTCATTTCAACGGTATAAACGATGTCTGCTAATGGGCGAATGAATGGGTAGGAACAATCTGAACAGCTTAACCCTTCATTAGGGTTCCAGTTAAAAAGCACGGTGTTATATTGATTATTAATTGGTAATTTAATTCCATCTCCAATGACAATGGTTGTATCCCAATCTATATGATCAATCGGTTGTATTACAACCATCAACACATCGTCCGAATTAGAACAATTATCAATTGTATCTTTTGCAGTTACCACGTAAGTTTCTGTTTTTGTTGGGTTTAAATCCGTTTTGTTCCAGGTATAAATGGTGTTTGTTAAAGTGTCTTTGGTTTCTAACTTAATAGTTTGACCTTTACCTAAACAAATTACTTGCTCTAAACCTTCGACTTTAGGCAATGGTTTTACATATATATTTTTCGTAATAGTGTCTTTACAACTATTTTCAGAATTTGATACTTGTAAAGTTATTTTCTTATTTCCGGAGCTATTAAAAACAACATTATTCAAATCTTTTGCCGTGGAAGTTTGATTGTTTACATCGTAAATCCATTTGTATTGATTTGTGCTAACAGAGCTGTTTAAGAAATTAAAAGCATCACCGAAACAAATGGTGTCATCAATTTCATTCTGGGATACATCAAACGTGTTAAAGTCGGCTTTTACATATTTTATAAATATATCTTTTGTAATCGGCTCACTCGCACATACACCGTTAAATAAAATGAGTTTAGCACTCACTTTTCCAGATGGAGGAAGTATTTTATATTGATGAATTGCTTTTGAATTTATTGAATCAATACTACCATCGTCAAAGTCCCATTTGAAGGAGGTCGTTTCAGCAGACTTTTTCGTAATTTCAAAAGTCACTTTTTCTGATTTACAAATGGTTGTTGGACCAGCAGTGAAAGTACCTGATGGTTTTTCAATAACTTTAAATGTAAATACGCTGTCTTTTTTACATTGGTTTGGTGTTGTCAAAGTTAATTTCACCGTATATTCCCCTAAAGGGTAGCTTAGCGATGGTTTGGTATTATTGGACGAGCTATTGTTATAACCGAGTTCCCAAAAGCTAGTCGTTCCGGTAGGGTTTTTATCTAAGTTTGTACTGAAATTTGCATTATATGATTTTGTTCCACTTGTTGATTCGCTTGCACAAGCCGTATTGTTTTTAATATCTGTTATCAAAGTTGCATTTGGATATTTTTCAATTTGAACGTAGATTAACGTGTCATTAATACAACCCGTACTAGGCTCAGTTATTTTTAGAATCACAGAGTCATTGTCCACAAAACCAGATCTTACTTTCCATGGATCTGAAGTTACCGGATTACCAGATTTATTTTTCCCAGAATTTGAAAAAAACCACTCACTATTTAAATCAGTACCAATCAAAGTTGTTGAACTGAATTTAACCATCTCGTTTTCACAAATATGTACCGTATTTGTTGCTGTATTTGTCGTTTTATCTGCCGTAATACGAGCTGATGGTTTGTATATCTCAAGTGTTTCAGTTTTACTTTTTTTGAAACCGTTAACATCTGTAACTGTTAATGTAATTGAAATTTTATCGCCTGTAGTAGTCGAGAATTCATGACTAGGTGGATTTTTTCCTGGAAAGGTTGAGCCATCGCTAAATTCCCACTTCCATTCTATGATATTTGTATCAGCAATACTGCTTTCATTGAAATAAAGTGTAGTAGGTAAACAAATACTCGTTACTGTTTTATTAGTATTTGTAATTTTATCTTTGATATAAACATTGAAAATTGGTTTTAAATTGAAAATACGCACTTTGATTTCTGAGGTGTCTATACAGTTGTTTGCATTTCTTACAACCATTTTTACTATTTGATCTTCCGGTGAATTATTAGTGGTTTTTTTGCTCAAAAGGAAAGTATCAATAGGATTGTTGTATGTATTAGGTCGATCGCTCTCTTGTAAAAATGAATAACCTCGATAACAATCTTTCGGGTTAATATCTTCTGAATTTTTAGCGTTAAAAACATATTTAGAACCTGTACTTGCGTCGCCGATATTTATCTTCGTTGAAGGAGGTTTAGGTGACAATTGATTTTTTTTGTCATCCTCAATATGGAAATTCGATTTTATGGTGCCGTAATGTATATAGGTAGAATCGGAATCAGTGGGACAACCAGAACCAGTTGCTAATATTTTAATTTTTACATCACCTGTATTAATAGTTGGGTTTAACGTTGTA
>CANGZT010000113.1 GCA_947458955.1 Flavobacteriia bacterium
GCAACTCCATTTTCAACCTGATCTAAAATAATAGATTGTTTACTATCTGCAACATCAGAAGTAATTTCCACTCCTCTATTTATCGGCCCTGGATGCATCACAACAATTTCTTTATCTAAAGAATCTAAAATCTCTTTATTCAATCCAAATTGCATAGAATACTCTCTCAATGAAGGAAAATATTTGATATCTTGTCTTTCTAACTGAATACGAAGCATATTCGCAACATCACACCAATTCAAAGCATTTCTTAAGTTATGTTCTACTTTCACGCCTAATTCATGTATGTATTTAGGAATTAAGGTTGTAGGACCACACACCATCACTTCTGCTCCTAATTTTTGAAGACAGTATATATTTGAAAGTGCTACACGTGAATGCAAAATATCACCAACAATGACCACTTTTTTTCCAGCTACATCTCCTAAACGCTCTCTAATTGAAAACGCATCGAGTAAAGCTTGCGTTGGATGCTCATGTGTACCATCACCTGCGTTTATAATTTTTGCTTTTACCTTTGTAGATAGAAACTTAGCCGCACCAGGATTTGGATGACGCATAACTACCATATCTACTTTCATAGATAAAATATTATTTACCGTATCAATTAATGTTTCTCCCTTTTTTACAGAACTTGAAGAAGCGCTAAAATTGATAACATCTGCAGAAAGACGTTTTTGTGCCAATTCAAAGGATAAACGTGTACGAGTAGAATTTTCAAAAAATAAATTCGCAATCGTAATATCTCGAAGAGATGGTACTTTTTTAATAGGACGATTGATAATTTCTTTGAAACTATCTGCGGTTTTGAAAATTAACTGAATATCATTTTCAGTCAAATCTTTAATCCCGATTAAATGCTCTACACTTAAATTCTCCATTGCTTATTTATCTTGTGTAAATAATACTACTTTATCTTCTCCTTCTATTTCTTTCCACTCCACGTTAACACGCTCTGTCGCTAATGTATCGATGGTTTTACCAACATAATCAGCTTGAATTGGTAATTGACGTCTAAATCTTCGATCCACCAATGTCAATAACTCTACACTTGCTGGTCGACCGTAAGCCATTAAGGCATCAATTCCTGAACGAATTGTTCTACCGGTATATAAAACATCATCAATCAATACAACCCGTTTATTTTCAACAATAAAGTCGATGTTTGTAACACTTGGAATGATCGGACGTTCTCTTCTTCGAAAGTCATCACGATAAAAGGTGATATCCAACTGACCACATACTACTTTATGACCTAATATTTCTTCAAGACTGATTCTCAAACGATTTAAAACATGAATTCCTCTTGGTTGTAAACCAATCAGAACTGTATCTTCAAATCCATTATGATTTTCAATTAATTGATAACAAAGTCTATTCAAGGTTAACTCAAATTGCTTTTCGTTTAATATCACTTGTTTCTCCATAGTAGCAAGTTCTAATGGTTACCTTAATTGGGCATTTAGTTTAGTCTCTAATTCTTGACGAATTTTAGTCATTATTCCGTCAACTTGCTCATCTTTCAATGTTTTATCAGCATCTTGAAAATGGAACGATACCGCATATGATTTCTTTCCTTCTTCTAAATTCTTCCCTTCATACACATCAAAAAGACCTATTTTTTTCAAAATTTTCCGATCAACTCCTAAAGCCAATTTTTCAATTTCTGAGAAACGAACTTGATCATTCAATAATAATGAGAAATCTCTTCTGACTTCAAACGTTTTTGGTAATTCTTTGTATAAAACTTTTACCAATTTTAATTGATCTAGTACCGTATCCCAATCTAAATCAGCTATAAAAACAGGTTGTTTGATTCCAAAGTGTTTTTTCATCGCATCAGAAACCCAACCCATTTCTCCTACTTTCTTTTTCAAAATAAATATAGAAACACCGTCTTCTAACAAACTGTTTTCTAGTGCGTTTTCAGACAAAAAAGAATCTAAACCCAAACGTGTAAATAATGTAGAAACCAAACCTTTGATTGAATAAAAAGAAACTTTATCATTCACACTATTCCACTGCTCTGCTTGTCTTCTTCCACTCAATCCAAATACCAAGCGTTTATTTTCGAGATAATTTTCTCCTTCTTTACGGTATACTTTTCCAAATTCAAATAATTTCAAATCTGAATTTTGTCTATTTTGATTATATGCAACAGATTCGAGTGTACTAAAAATCAATGTCTGACGCATTACATCCAACTCATTACTTAATGGATTTAGCATTTCAACATTATTCGCAACACCAAACACCTCGTTGCCAAATTTTTGTATGTAAGATGAAGACGTTAATGAATTATTCATCATCTCGCTATACCCTAATCCAACTAAAAACTCAGCAACAGAACGTTGAATTTTATCAGCATCTGGTTTTGTTCTTAACGTAATTGTTGAATTAAGTTTTTCAGGTAATGGAACATTGTTAAATCCGAAAATACGAAGTACTTCTTCTACTACATCAATTTCTCTTGTAACATCCACTCTGTAAGGCGGAACGGCTAATTTCCATTGCGTTCCATTTTCCTCAAGTACTTGAATATCTAAATTTGATAAAATCTCTTTAACTTTTTCGGTTGGAATTTCCAACCCAATAATTTGATTACAACGATTTACATCAAATTCAACTATTTTATTTTCAAAATTTTCACTAACAACCGATGCAACGTTCATAGAAACAATTCCTCCACAAATCGTTTGAATTAGTGAAACCACTCTTTTCAAGGCATATTCTGTCATTGTTGGGTCAACCCCTCTTTCATACCTGAAACTTGCATCAGTGTTCAACGCGTGAAGTTTTGCTGTTTTACGTACAGAAATCGGATTGAAATAAGCAGATTCAATAAAAATATTTTTTGTTTCATCACTTATTCCTGATTCCAACCCTCCAAAAACTCCTGCAATAGCAAGGTTTCTAGAACCGTTCGTAATCATTAAATCTTCTTCGTGTAATGTTCTTTCTACACCATCGAGCGTAGTAAATTTATCCCCAGCAACCGCTTTTTTGACTTCAATTTTTGAACCTAATTTATCCGCATCAAAAGCGTGTAACGGTGTTCCTAATTCACGCATCACATAATTCGTACAATCCACGACTGCATTGATTGGTGATAATCCTACAGCACGTAATCTTTTTTGCAACCAATTTGGTGAAGGCTTTACTTCAACAGATTGAAGACTAACACCTATATATTTAGGACAAAGTTCCGGTTCTTCAACAGAAACAGAAACTTTTACATCCTGATTTACTGTAATAATGTCTTCAACTTCAGGAAAATCTAACGTTAACTGTGTGTTTTGATGCACATTTTGATGAGCAATGATATCGCGTGCTAC
>CANGZT010000114.1 GCA_947458955.1 Flavobacteriia bacterium
ATGCAGTATTGTAAACGGTATTGTCAGCTTTAGGATTTGTGTTCATAATAGCTAATTCATTCATCTGAATAACATTATCAATATAAGTAAAATCTCTTGAATAATTCCCATCACCATTTATAACTGGACTTTCATATTTCATAAATTGCATTACGAATTTAGGAATTACAGCAGCATAGGCACCGTTTGGATCCTGTCTTCTACCAAAAACATTAAAATATCTTAAACCTATAGTTTTTAAACCATAAGTTTTTGAAAAAATGTCAGCGTAAAGTTCATTCACATATTTTGTAATTGCATAGGGTGATAATGGTTTACCGATAACTTCTTCAACCTTCGGTAAAGATTCAGAATCACCATAAGTCGACGAACTAGCTGCGTATACAAATTTTTCAACTTGTTCATCTCGAGCTGCAACTAACATATTTAAAAATCCACTAACGTTTACTTCATTAGATGTTATGGGATCTGCAATTGATCTAGGTACAGAACCTAATGCAGCTTGATGTAAAACAAAAGAACAATCTTTTACAGCTTTACGACATGTTTCTAGATCCCTAATATCCCCCTCGATTAAAGTAAAATTTTTATAATCAAGTAATAATTCAATATTTTTTCTATGACCAGTAGAGAAATTATCTAAACAAATAATTTCAAATTCTCCTTTATTCAAAAAATATTCACATAAATTTGAACCTATAAAACCAGCTCCACCTGTAATTAAAATTTTCTTCTTCATCTTACGATTTTTAAAGTCTCCCATCAATTAATCTATCACTTAATACTCCTTTAACATCATATACAATCGATGTATTTTTTAGCAACTTATTTAAATCGATATCGTTGAATTCTTTATGAGCAACTCCCAAAACAATTGTGTCAAAAAGTAATTCGGGTAAAGTATTATATGTATTTAATTTGTATTCATGTTTTACCTCCTCTGAAGAAGCAAGTGGATCATATATTGTTACTTTGATACCATAAGATTCTAAAGAACGTATAACATCAACAATTTTGGTATTACGTACATCTGGACAATTTTCTTTAAATGTAATTCCCAACATTAAAAGTTCAGAATTCATTACAGAAATACCTTTTTTGATCATTAGTTTAACAATTTGAGAAGCTACGTACTCTCCCATTCCATCATTCATCCTTCTACCAGCAAGAATAATCTCTGGATGATAACCCTTTTCTTGCGCTTTTTGAGCTAAATAATATGGATCTACACCAATACAATGTCCACCAACTAAACCGGGTTTAAATGGTAAGAAATTCCATTTAGTCCCAGCAGCTGCTAATACATCATGTGTATTGATTTCTAACAAATTAAATATTTTAGCTAATTCATTTACAAATGCAATATTGATGTCTCGTTGTGAGTTTTCGATAACTTTCGCAGCTTCAGCCACCTTTATAGTAGGGGCAAGGTGAGTGCCTGCTGTAATTACACTTTTGTATAAAGCATCCACTTTTTCTCCAATTTCAGGTGTTGAACCAGAAGTTACTTTTAATATTTTCTCAACCGTATGTTCTTTATCACCTGGGTTAATTCGTTCTGGAGAATAACCTGCGAAAAAATCAACATTAAATTTCAAACCACTTACTCGCTCCAGTACAGGAACGCATTCTTCTTCTGTAACTCCGGGGTAAACTGTAGATTCATAAATTACAATATCTCCACTTTTAAGAACCTTTCCTACAGTTTCACTAGCTTTGTACAAAGGAGTCAAATCAGGTTTATTATGTTTATCAACTGGTGTGGGAACTGTTATAATATAATAATTAGAATCTTTAATATCTTCAAGATTAGCACTACAAAACAATCCTTTAACCATTTCAGATGAATCTACTAGTACCGATTTTAATAATTCTTCTTCAACTTCCAAAGTCGCATCTTTTCCTTGATTCAATTCTTTTATTCTTGGTTCATTTATATCAAATCCAACAACAGGATATTTTGTTGCTAACAACCTTGCAAGTGGTAAACCTACATACCCCAAACCAACTACGGATATTTTGTCTCGCATAATTTGAAAAATATTATAAAATCAGTTAAATAGCATGACAAAATTATACTATAAAAGCATTACACTATAATTCAAAATCATAAATTAAAAAGCAATGTAAAGATAGAAATTTATATCTAAATAATTTAGAGACACTTCAAATCATATAGAAATTGTATTTACAATTAGTTTTGAGAAATTTCAAATTTAGTATTGAGAAAACAAATAAATACATAAACAATTTTAAATCAAAAGATTAAAACAAACAAAAAAGTAGATATGGATTTATTAAAAAATACTTAAAAACTAATTATTGCAACTTGATTTTTTTTAAATTCTCTTGATTTTCTAGAAACCACTGATAAGTCATAGTAAGTCCTTTAAAAAGATCTATTTCAGAACTCCAACCTATTTTTTTCAATTTAGTGACATCCATTAATTTTCTTGGTGTTCCATCAGGTTTGGTAGAATCCCATACAATCTTACCTTGATAACCAACAACTTCTTTCACCATAAAAGCTAGATCCGAAATTGATAAATCAACTCCAGTTCCAACATTATATAGGGAATCATCTAATTTATTCTCAATTGTAAATAGAACCGCCTTTGCTAAATCTTTTACATGTAAAAACTCACGCATGGGAGTACCCGACCCCCACAAGATTACATGATCAATATTATTGACTTTTGCATCGTGGAACTTTCTAATCATAGCAGGTAGAACATGTGAAGTTTCTAAATCAAAATTATCACGTTCTCCATACAAATTGGTTGGCATCAAACTAACGAAGTCTTTAGCATATTGTTTCCTTATTGCATCACACAACTTTACCCCGGTAATTTTTGCTAATGCATACCACTCATTTGTTGGTTCTAATGAATCTGTTAACAAATATTCTTCTTTAAGTGGCTGAGGTGCAAACTTTGGATAAATACAAGAACTTCCTAAAAAGACAAATTTTGTTACATTCGTTTTTAATGCTGCATCTATCAAATTATTTTGAATCTGCATATTTTCCATCAAAAA